>NZ_LFRO01000033.1:0-46691 GCF_001512385.1 Methanoculleus sp. DTU007
ACTCCCCCCTCCCCACCAGACGGTGGTCGAACTCAGGGCGTTCCGCCCCTCATTCTCCCCGTCAGCCCCACCCCCCCTAATGCGATGTCCAGCGGGAATCCGTGGGGAATCCGTGCCAGGTGAAGCCACTGGATGCTAGTACATTTCAAGTTGTCCTGGACAGGGGGTTTTGAGGGACGACGCTCCACAGGGGCGGGGTTCGAGCACTGTTAGGTGCGAGTTGCGACGCACCAGAGGAGCGGAGTTTGAGAACCTGTGGGGCCCGAGGGGCATGCCTCCATGCCTCTACCTCATACCCAGACACCTGCGCTGCTCAAATACCTGCAGTTTCTGGAAGAACGCGTATTTCCCGGCAGGCGGTACTATGTCTCAAAGGGCCACGCACCCCCTGGGTGGTGGAGGCTCCTTCCTTAGGCAGCGGTTGTTCATCATCCTCGGTACAAGGGAAGCAGTGCGTCAGGCGGCATTCCAGCAAAGACGGGGCCCGGGCACCTCTGGGCCCGTGCCCCCTCAAGACCCCATACATGCGAGTTGCAGTTCTCTTCATCGGTCTACGCTGCCTCCACCCCTTCCTCCACCGGGCATCCGACCGGCTCGATCCGGGTCCCCGGCAGGATGACAAGGTTGTATGCGCCATGATCCCGGTTGAAGCGGACGAGGACTCCGTAGAATTGGACGATTGCCCCATAGGTGAGCCCATCAAGTGCATCACGGTTTGCGCCGCGCAGCGTTGCCGGGATGATGGCGTAGGTCGGGTCTGCAGGCGTCCCGTCGCAGACCTTGTAGACCTTTGTTCGGGTATCGCCGAGGTTCCCGGACATCAGCGAAGCGACGACGTTGATCTTTCGATCCTGGTGGCGGCGGAGTTGAGAGAGCCGGGCGAACTTCGCTCCCGGCGGAACCCGGTAGGTGTGTTCCACTGTTCTATCCTTCCTGAGGAGCGCTGAGGAATACTTGATATCGACGTTGACGAACCGATATCCGTCTTTTTCCGCACCAAGCCGCTCCATCAGCCGCGTGGGCCGGATATTGCCCTTCTGCTCGAATGTCCAGCACCGTGCGGGGTTGCAGGTAGCGCCCCAGATGAACGAGCAGGGGCTGTGGATGGAGAACCCCCGATCCGCGATTGCGCGCACAGTCTGGCGCATCATGGTCGAATTGGCAAGGTCCGCCGGCTCCACGATGACGATCGTTCCGTCGGGTGCGAGGCGTTCGGCTAGACCTGCGACGAGGTCGGCCCGCCGGTCGATATCGATGCGGCGGAGTTCGTTTAAGACATTTGAGAAGATCATGAGATCTATTCTATCGGGCAGGTCTGCGACGTCGAGCGCTCCGATGTCTCCTCGGATGGGTTTATTCACTCGCACAGCGTTCCCTTTCGATGCCGCAGCGGCGGGGACGAGAGCGTTGTAGGCCTCAAGGTGCTCCTCCGACTGTTCGACGGCGTAGATCTCGGCCGAACCGCCCCCGATCCGCCCGTAGAGGTCGATGATTGCGAGCGGGACGACCCCCGGCCCGGTGCCGAGATCGAGGATACGCATGTGGGGCTTCGCGAGCCCCTGGGTGATGATCTGCCAGAGAATATGCTCGAACTGCACCAGGTAGACGGGCGCGTGGTAGGCGAGGTAGCCGAGGACCGAGTACGCTTTCCGGTAACTTACCTCCCGCCCCTTCCAGTACTGGCTCTTCTGGGCGAGGATGGCGTTTGCCATCCGGTTGAGGACGACTGGATCGTCCCATGACTTGCCGGTCTTCTGCTCGATGTAGGCCTCGACCAATCTCTGGATGTAGTCCGGCACCCCGGGATCCCGGAAGAATGCAAGTTGCCGTTCCCGCCCGGCTTCGCCTGGCATGAACGGTTCGGCTTTTGGGCGGCGGCTGATCACGTAATCGTCGCCGGCAGATGTGATCGTGAGGTCGAGGTCGCCGAGGTGCAGGCGGATATCTTCGGCAAGATCTTTAAGCGACTGCCCGTGCTCCAGGTCTTTTTGCAATTCCGAGAGCCGGAACTCGGATCTCGCCTCTGCAAGGCGCTTAAGTGCTGCAACAGTATCCCGCTCGCTCATGGCGTACCAGCTCGGCGGGGTGGGTTATACAGGTTGCGGCGTTTGCAGATCTAGAAAGAGTTGGGTGTGGGGGCGTTCTCCCTTCCCGCTTAAGGCGTGCTGGGATTCAGTCCAGCCGCCTCTCGCCCGAGCCGGAAGGCCCGTACGTTGACCTCGACGGTCTTAGGCGGCACGCATATCCGGACCGCCTCTTCAAGGCTTTCAGGCTTGAGCGGGATCTTGCCCGACGCTGCCCCGAGCATAACGATGTTCTGCGAGAGGATGCTCCCCGCTTCCTCTGCGAGGGCTGCGGCATCGATGCAGGTGACCTCGAGGTCGGCGAGTGCGGAGAGAATGCTCTCTTCATCGGGCACGTCTATGGCCTGCTGGTAGACCGATGTGGGGACCACCAGACGCCTGTTCACCACGAGCCTTCCGCCGGGCGGGAGGTAGTGGCGGTAGCGGAGGGCTTCGAGGAGGTCGAAGGCGATGAGAAGGTCGGCCGTTCCCGGGGCAATCAGGGACCCGAACTTCCCGTCGATCCGGACGTGGCTCTCCACCGATCCACCGCGCTGCGCCATACCATGGGTCTCGGCGCTCCGGACGGTACGGTTCTCGAGGATACACGCCTCGCCGAGGACGTTCGAGGCGAGGACCGTCCCCTGGCCTCCTATTCCCACGATCAGGATATCAAATGAAGACTTCATCGCCGTCCCTCCACACCAATTGCGCCCGATGGACATATATCCGCGCAGACGCCGCATCCTGCGCAAAGTTCGGTTATCGTTGCGCGATCATTGACAAACGCCATTGCAGGGCAGCCGAAGGGCCGGCAGACACCGCAGCCTGTGCACCGTTCGGGATCGACCTCGTAAGCCTTCCGCCTGATCCCGCTCTTTCGTGCGGTGATGACGCAGGGCTGCTTTGAGATGATCACCCGGACCCCTTTACGCTCCTTTGCCCTCCGGAAGGTGTCAAGAAGCACCGGAAGGTTATATGGGTCGACCGTCTCGACCCAGGAGACCCCGCACGCCCGGCAGAGCGCTTCAAGCGATATCGGAGTGCTCTCCTCCCCGGTGGCTGTGAGGCCCGTGTTGGGGTTTGGCTGGTGACCGGTCATGGCGGTGATCCGGTTGTCGAGGATGACGACAACCATATCGGCGCCGTTGTAGACGGCGTTCAAGAGCCCTGGAATGCCCGTGTGCAGGAACGTGGAGTCGCCGATGGTCGAGACCACGGGGCGCTCCTCCCCCGACCGGGCGATCCCGCTCCCGACGGTGATCGAGGCGCCCATGCAGATGGTGGTATCCACCGCACCGAGTTGGAGCCCGAGGGTGTAGCACCCGATGTCGCTCGGGAATATGCCGTCGCGGAAGACCTTCCGCATGGCATAGAACGTCGGCCGGTGCATGCACCCGGCGCAGAGGATCGGCGGGCGGGGCGGGACTCCCTGGACCGGGGTTGCCGCGGGGAAGGTCGTCGTGGGGGTGATCCCTGCGCTCTCGAGGGCGAAAGCGACGATCGCCGGGTTGAACTCCCCTTCGTATGGGACAGTACCGGTCATCTTTCCGAAGATCTCGGTCTTCGTCGCCACCTGGCGTACTGCTTCCTCGACGACCGGGTCGAGTTCCTCGACGACGAGGACCTTCTCGTGCTGGTCGACGAAGCCCTTGAGCCACTCCTCGTCGATGGGGTAGGCCCCGATGATCGCGAGCGAGACGTTCTCGGGCAGCACCTCCTGGACGTAGGAGGCGGCGACGCCGCTTGCGATGACGGCGGTCGTGCCCCGGATGGTATAGCGGTTGTAACCGAGTTCGACCAGGCGCCGCTTGAGTGCCGGTTGCTTCTCGTTCAGTCTTTTATGCAACACCCGGGTATGCGCGGGGATGACCACGTACTGCTTTGGGTCGCGCTGGAAGGTAGCGCTCCGGTGTTCGGTCCCGATCGCTCCAAGGTCGACGTCGCTCTTTGAGTGGCAGATCCGGGTGGTGGGGCGGAAGATGACCGGCAGGCCGAACTCCTCGGAGAGGGCGAAGGCGTCCCGCACCATGTCGTGCGCCTCTTGGACCGAGGCCGGGTCGAGGCAGGGGAGCCGGGCGAAATGAGCGTAGCGCCGGGTATCCTGCTCGTTCTGGGAACTGTGCGCAAAGGGGTCGTCTGCGGAGAGGATGACAAATCCGCCCGTCACTCCGGTGTATGCGCTCGTCATCAGGGGATCGGCCGCCACGTTCAGCCCGACGTGCTTCATCGTGCAGAGTGCCCGCAGGCCGCACCAGGCGGCGGCGAGCGCGTTCTCGAAGGCAACCTTCTCGTTCGTGGACCACTCCACGGTGAAGGGGCGCTCCTTCTGCACCCGGAGGACGTCGATCACTTCAGATGACGGCGTTCCCGGGTAGCCGCTGGCAAAATCAATATTTGCCTCCAGGCATGCGTGCGCAATGCCCTCATTCCCGAGTAGGTATCGTACTGCCATTGTTCAACTCAACTGTACTTTTATTGTCGGTTTTTAACATAGTGGTTTGGATATCGATCCAAAAAATTAAGTGTTTGAATGTCAGAAACTGCAGGGTAACTTTAGTGGGCCCGTAGCATAGCTGGTGGTGCACCCGGCTGATAACCGGGAGGTCGTGCGTTCGAATCGCATCGGGCCCATCATCTTTTCCGTATTTCTGCAGGGCTAGAGTGTGCGGTCTCATCCTGGCGCCGGGATCCCCATGTTGGCGGCTTGTTGCTACGGTATCTTCCGCGTGCTCGCCGCGGATCCCTGATATTGGACAATTCAGGAATAGAACTTAGCGCAACCTTTAAGGGGGTTGTAATACAACATTTGTAGGCACTAATACGAGTGCATTTGGGCCCGTAGCATAGCCGGTGGTGCACCCGGCTGATAACCGGGAGGTCGTGCGTTCGAATCGCATCGGGCCCACTGTTCTTTTTCAGTAGTTCTCCTCTGCGGTAAACTCTTTGAGGCTCCATCGTTGCTTTTTTTCGCGAAAACGAGGTCATTCAATATCTTGCTGTCGCCTGCGGTAGACGAGGTGCTCAAGCGCGATGACCGTGACGGTGCCCACCCAATGCCGCTTGTGATCAGAGATGAGAACCGGGGGCATACTCACCACCAGCCACTGCAGACCGAAGATGAGGCGGTGTGCCGATCCGGGCCGGTTGTCGATACCACAAGATGATCTATCATAAGGATCCCGTGCAGAGCCACAGATTCTACCGCCCACACAAAATCTATTCCTTTTGCGATTGAGAGGTACTCCCATGGTTTGTAACGGTCATGCGGGAGAATCTTCCCGCATAACCTCTGATATCTCCTATCTTCCCTCTCGCCCCCGCGTCGCGGGGGGCACAAGGGGGCGGCAGGTATGAATGCCGTCGAGGTCAGGGGTCTCTCGCGGTCCTTCGACGGCCGCGAGATCCTCCGCGATGTCTCGTTCTCCGTCGGGCATGGCGAGATCTTCGGCTACCTCGGCCCGAACGGGGCGGGGAAGACGACGACCATCCGGATCCTGCTCGGCCTCCTTGCGCCCGGCGCGGGGATGGTCCGGGTTCTTGGAGAAGACCTCACTTCCAACGATGAGGCGCGCAGGAGAGTGGGGGTGCTCTTTGAGAACAACGGCCTTTCCGATCGATTGAGCGCCGCGGACAACCTGGCCTATTATGCCGGGCTCTACGATGTCGAGGCTCCAAAGGAGCGGATCGACGAACTTCTCACCATCGTCGGTCTAGCCGACCGGCGTGACGACCTTGTCGGGACGTTCTCGACCGGCATGAAGCGGAAACTCGGGATCGCCCGTGCCATACTTCACCGGCCGGAGATCGTCTTTCTTGATGAGCCATCCTCCGGGCTCGATCCCGGGGCGCAGAGGATGGTCCGCGACCTCATCCTCGACCTCTCCCGGCGGGAGGAGATGACGGTCTTCTTAAACTCCCATCACCTCGACGAGGTCCAGCGCATCTGCTCGACGGTGGCGATCCTCGCGGGAGGGAGGATCCGGGCTTTTGATTCGGTGGCAAACCTCACCCGCGCCTCCGGCCGCCCGACCGTGACGGTCACCCTCACCGATCCGGGCGAGCACGCCCGTGCGCGCGATATCATCGTGAGCCTGCCGTACGTCGCGGAGTGCGATGCAGATAGCGGCGCCCTCCTCTGCACCCTCACCGACCCGGGTGCAACCCCGGACCTTGTCGAGGCACTCGTCAGGGCAGGGTTCCGCATAGAAGAGGTCCGCCGGTCATCCCGATCGCTTGAGGAGATCTATCTCGAGTATGTCAACCCGGCGGAGGGCAGGGTATGAGAACGCTCTCCGTTATCGCCCGCCGCGAGATGCGACTTGCCCTTCGGAACCGGAGCGCTCTGATCGCATCCCTCATCCTTGCCGTCTGGTTCCCGGTCATATCGGTCCTTGGTATTGCCGTGGGCGCCGGGGGAGATGCTGCCGCCGTTGCCGGCGGTATTGCCGCGATCACCCTCCCGGTCGGGGTCTTCATGGGTTACATCTTCTGCGCCGACACCTTCCTCCGCGAGAAGCGGGACGGAACCATCGAGACGCTTCTATGTGCCCCCGTCTCGCTCCGCCGCCTCTGGGAGGGGAAGGCAATCGGGGTCGCCGTCCCGGCGTACCTGATGATGCTCCTCTCTGCCGGCGTGGCCATTGCGGCGGCCTCCAACATCTTGGGAGCCTCCATCGCCACCGAACCCCTGCTCCTCCTCCACCTCGTGGTCATCGTCCCGGTCTGGATCCTCGCCGCGGCCGGACTCATCGGCGCGGCGCAGCTTGCGCTCGGGATGCGGGAGAATCAGATCCTCGGATTTATCCTCATCTTCGGGTTCATCTTCCTGGCCGGCGGGCTACAGGAAGTCGTGCCGGGTGGGGCGGGCATCTCGGTAACGTTAGAGGCGGTCCTTGGGGCGGTCGGGCTCGCGCTCCTCGTCCTCGCCCGGTTCATCGCTGGAATTGTGACGAAGGAGCGGATCGTCCGGACGATCCCGTAAGGGAGAAAACAGGCCGGCCTACCGTCCGGCCGCCTTCCTTTCCCTGAGGTACCGGAGTACCGGGACGAGAACCTCCTTGTTTATCGCGCCCGCTTTCGCCAAAACGTTGCTATTCATCGCGATGTAGGTGTCCCCTTCGGCCCAGTAGTACAATGCCGTATACAAGCCGTAGTACCCGCCGGTATGGCCGTAGAGGGTCAGGCCCTCCGATGCGTTCTGCTGCATGAAGTATCCGTAACCGCATCCGACGCTCATCTCTCCCAGTCCGGGCACCTGCTCGATCTTGTGGGACTGCGGGGAGACATTCTCCATCGCCGCAAACGACAGAGGATCGATCAGCGCACCCGTTCGGAGCGCACGGTGGAATTTGTTGAGGTCGGCCGTCGTGCTCACGATGTCCCCGGCGCCGCGGTCGAACTGGATGTAGAGGTCGCTG
Source organism: Methanoculleus sp. DTU007 (assembly GCF_001512385.1). NCBI lineage: Archaea > Methanobacteriati > Methanobacteriota > Methanomicrobia > Methanomicrobiales > Methanomicrobiaceae > Methanoculleus > Methanoculleus sp. DTU007. The sequence continues at coordinate 7,484 of NZ_LFRO01000033.1, forward strand.
AAGTCCATGACGGTGCCGTCTTCCCCGCTCTCCAGAGTGCTCATAATTGCCTGTAAGCGGGAGGAAGGCGAGTTCGCATTTGCAATGAAGACGTCGCTCTCCAGAGCCCTCATGTGCGGGCCGGGGATGTGGTTGGTCCGATGAACGAACGTATTGTTCATCCCCACCGGGACGAGGATCTTGCGGGTGACGTAGTCCTCGTAGGGGATGCCGGCCGCCTTGTCGATGATCAGCGTCAAGAGTATGTAGTTCGCGTTTGAGTAGGTGAAGTCCGTTCCCGGCGGGTAGAGGGGGCCTGCATCGAGGGCCTGCCGCAGCCCCACCTGGTAAGGGACCGGCGTGTCGGGGTCTTCGTACTCTTTGAGGAGGATCGCATGCTCGTCGTAGTCCGCGATCCCGCTCGTGTGGTCGAGGAGGTGACGGACGGTGATCACGGAAGAGTTCGGGATCGCCTCCGCCACGTCCGCCGGGAGCCAGCGGTCGATGGGATCGTCGAGCGAGAGTTTTCCGTTCTCGGCGAGCTGCAGGATTGCGACGCTCGTGAAGGTCTTCGTCACGCTCGCGATGATGAACCGCATCTCCGGCGTTGCCGCCATTTCCGGGGAGAGCGAGGCCTTGCCGGCCGCGTGGTTCCAGGTCCACTCCGGTGTCGAGATCTCGATCAGGGCTCCGGGAACGCCGGCATTCCGGACGCCTGCCGAAACGATCGACTCAAGGTCGGAGGCCACCGCCGAGGGCGGAGGACTGCTATGGTCATCTGTCCCCTGCATGGGTCTGCTGTCCTGCAGATACCCGGAGTGAGGCTTTGTACGAGAAAAGGGGGCCATAACCTCCTATGTGCGGATTTTATGAAATATATCTGTCTATTTGCCCCAAAAGGCACCTGGGGCGTGCCTATAGTCGGGCAGCGGCTTTTCGGGCCTTCGGCGGGCACGATCCGCGCGGTTGAGGGTATATTGAAGGGGTGGGACTCCTGCAGGCCCCTTCCAAAAATTGTATTGATCGGATCTCTTAAACTGCCTACAGCGTCTCTTCGCCGTAGAGGTAGGGCCTGAGGACCTTCGGGATCGTGACCGACCCGTCCTCGTTCTGGTAGTTCTCGAGGATCGCCCGGATCGCGCGCGAGGTCGCGATCGCGGTGCTGTTTAGGGTGTGGACGTAGCGCTTCTTGGTGAACTCGGTCGGATCGCGCACCTTGATATTCAGCCTGACCGCCTGGTAAGCCGTGCAGTTCGAGCATGATACCGCCTCGCGGTAACGCTCCTCGCGGGGCATCCAGACCTCGAGGTCGTACTTCTTTGCGGCAACGGTCCCGATGTCCCCCGTGCAGATCAGGACGACCCGGTAGGGGAGGCCGAGCTGCTGGAAGACCTCCTCGGCGTTCGCCAGCAGTTCCTCGTGGAGGTCCCAGGACTGCTCCGGCGTCGCAAAGATGAACTGCTCTACTTTGTGGAACTGGTGAACGCGGAAGAGCCCCTTTGTATCGATCCCATGCGCCCCGATCTCGCGCCGGAAGCACGGGCTTAGGCCCGCCAGCCGGAGCGGAAGATCCTTCTCCTCGAAGATCTCACCGCTGTACATCGCGGCCATCGGGTGCTCGCTCGTTGCAATGAGATACTCGTCCTCGCCATCGATCTTATACATAACGTTCTCGAAGTCGGCGAGATCCGTCACGCCCTCGTATGCGGCCCGGTTCAGCATATACGGGGGAATTATCGGGGTGTAGCCGCGCTTGACAAGGAGGTCCATTGCAAACCGCTGAAGAGCCATATCGAGCAGAGCGAGCCTGCCCTTTAAGAAGTAAAACCCGGAGCCGGCGATCTTTGCCGCGCGTTCGAAGTCCGCCCAGTCATGCTCGACGGCGAGCGCGCCGTGGTTTTTCAGTTCAAACGGAGGAACCTTAGGCTCGCCCCACCGCCGTATCTCGACGTTATCAGTATCGTCCTTGCCGATGGGCACGCTCTCGTGGAGGATGTTCGGGAGCCGCATCAGGCGGTACTTCACAGCTTCAGTAAGGCGGTCGCGCTCCGCCTCCGCCTCCTTGACCCGTGCGGGAAGGTTCGCCGCCTCCGCTAGAAGACCCGCGGTATCCTGTCCGGCCTTCCTTGCCTGGCTGATCTCGCGAGATATAACGTTTTTCCGGTTGCGCAGGTCCCCAATCTCTACGGTGAGTTCCCGTACTCTCCGGTCCATCTCCAGCACCTCGTCGACCCAGGCCAGTTTCTCGGTGTCTCCTCTCTTCGTGAGGTCTGCCCTGACGATCTCGGGGTGCGCACGAACGAACTTCAACTCAAGCATACTGTCTCTGTATGTACATTTGGCATGACGGTATATGGTGGTGTTGCCCTCCTTGGCAGACGGGTTTTGCGCAGGTGTTCCAGTCCTTGCGCCCGGGTAGCATCCATCATGCCCTCTCCCCGGGAACTTACTCTTATAATCTCTGGAAAACCAACCATTCTTCTATGAATAAGAACCAGAGGATCGTCTTGGTGATTGGCGGCCTCATTACGCTCGGGCTGTTCTTCATCGACCCCTTCATCGCCCTCATTGCCCTGATCCTGGTGCTTGTTCTCCTGATGAGTCTTCGTATCATGGAGGAGACCGGCAACTATCCCCTCGTTACCGCAACTCTCTCAGAAGATGCACGCGAGATCATCGTCACCAATACGGGGACCGCAAAGGCGCAGAATATTCGGATTGCCCTTGTTCCCTTGAACATCGATTTCGAGCTTGCCTCGCTCGAACCGGATGAGGAGTCAGGATTCAGTCTCGAATCGATGATCTCTGAGGCGAAAGCGGTCGTCACGTATGAAAACACCGCCGGTCAGAAGCAGACACGATCGTACCCCCTCAAAGCGCTCGAGGCCGGGAGGGACCTCACCGAACCGATGTTCCCGATCTTCGGGCGCCGGTGAAGCGGAAAAGATGGAAAAACGGATATCCGGATCGATATACTGACTGCAGTACACGTGCCTGGGGGTGCGGTTGCCGGTCACCCCCGGCTTCTGTCGGGAGAGCGGTCACAGAAGTTATGACTGGATGTACTCGATCGTCCGTGCCAGTGCCGCCATCAGTTCCTGCTCTTTCTCTGCATACTCATACAGCGCCCGGTAGAGCATGAAGACGAGGTCGTAACCGTAGATCTCGAAAGCTTCCTCCGGTGTTAGCGAGCTGAGATATGAATCCGTCCGGATCTCGGTGTTCGTGTACATCAACTCATGGAAGATCCCGTCCTCGTCAAGGACGCACAACTGCGCATCGACGGGCATGCCCAGGTTGTCTGGGCGGTATGGGAGCGGGTCGGTTTTCCCGAGGAGGATCATCTTCTTCTCGTAAAACTCCTGATCGTAGAGGTCGCCGGATGCTTCCCTCTTTGCGCGCCGGAGCATCTCAAGCCCGATCTGCTTGATTACCGGCGCCGCATCGGCGGCCATCTTCCCAAGGAGGGCCCCTGAGTTCTCCCGAATCGTTTCGGCCGACTCTTCATTCTTTGCCCGCAGGTCCTCGATGACCTCAAGGAGCCTGGCGTATCCCTCTTCGATGATCGGATCCATTGCTCACCTATCTCTTGCGCGCGCCGGCATAAGGGCACCGGTTTGTCCCGTTAAGTCCCCTGTCGGAGGCGCTCAGCCCCAAGAGCACCCGCGTACGCGAGCGTGCTCACCAGAATGATCGTCGCCCCCGATGGGACATTCACGAGATACGATAGCCAGATCCCTGCCGTAGTGAATACGATCCCGAGAACGGCGGCGAGGAACATCATGCTCCAGATGCGGGTCGTATAAAGGCGGCTGATCGCCGCCGGGAGGGTGAGGAGGGCGATCACCAGGATGATCCCAACAACCCGAATCAGCATCACCACTGTTAGTGCGATCAGAACGAGAAGGAGGAGCGAGAGCCGCTCGACCGGCAGATTCATGACCGTTGCGTAATCCGGGTCGAAAGTGATCGCCTGGAGCTCCCGGTAGAGAAAGACCACGGTGACGATGATGACGGCCACAAGGATCGCCATCAGCAGGATATCCCCCCGCGGCACAAGGAGAATATTCCCAAAGAGGTAGGAGAAGAGGTCCGGGGCGAACCCGGGCGTTAGGTAGACGAAGAGGATGCCTACGGCCATCCCGGCCGCCCAGACTGCACCGATGAGCGTATCCATCTGCTGCCGGGCCCGGAGCTGGAGCGCCCCCATCCCGAGCGCTGTTGCGACGGTGAATCCGGTTGCACCAAGAAGGGGATCTATCCCGAGGAAGTAGCCAAGCCCGATCCCGCCGAAGGCCGCATGGGAGATCCCGCCGCTGACCGAGACCATCCGCCGAACCACAACATAGGTCCCGATGATCCCGCAGGCGATGCTCGCGAGAGCCCCTGCGATGAGAGCATTTCTGAAGAACTCAAAACCGAGCACCTCAAACATCTTCACTCCTCCTCCCGCGAGTGTTTTGAGAAGACCCGGTGGGGGATCCCGTGGGCGATCAGATCCACCGGGCAGCGGTATGCGGCTTCGAGCATATCCGGTGTGATCTCGTTTGTATCGTGAGTATAGAGGCGCCGGTTCAAACAGGCAACCCGGGTCACGTGTGCAGGAATGACACCGATATCGTGGGTTACCATGACGATCGCCATCCGTTCGCGGAGTTGGTCCAGGATTTTGTAGAACTGCGCCTCCGTCGGGGCATCCACGTAGACCGTCGGTTCGTCGAGGAGCAGGGCCTTTGGATCGCTGACGAGTGCACGGGCGATGATCGCCCGCTGCTGCTCGCCGCCCGAGAGATCCCGGATCTGCCGGTCGGCAAGATCGGCGATATGCATCGTCTCAAGCGCTTCCTCTGCCCGGGCATTGTCCTCCTTACTATAGCGGCGTGGATGGCGCTTGATGTGGCCAAGGCGGCCGGAGAGGACCATCTCGCGCACGGTTATGGGATACTCGAAGTCGAATGTCCGGAATTGAGGTACATAGCCGAGATCCTTTCGCATCTCCGCTCCCGTGGCACCAAGAATACGGACCTCCCCGCGGCAGGGGGTGAGGAGACCGAGGATCACCCGGAGGAGTGTCGTCTTCCCGCCGCCGTTCGGCCCGATGATTGCGTAGAAATCGTTTGAGTGGACCGCCAGGCTCACCCCCTCGAGCACGGTCTGGCCGCGCAGCCTGACCCAGACATCATCGACCTCGATGACGGGGCTCTTCATGGTTCGCTGCTCCCTGCAAAGACCGAGGCCACGTAGCGCATGTTTTCGATGTAGTCCTTTTCGAGGGAACTTATCGTCACCACCGTGCCGTCGATCTCGTCGGCGATCACCTCAGCGCTCCGGGTGGAGTGCTCGGGCGATGCGAATATCACCTTGATCCCCTCGTCCCTTGCCAGCGTGACGAGGCGCTCGATCCTCTGTGGGGAGGGTTCTTTCCCTTCGTCCTCGATGGGTACCTCGACAAGACCGTAGTCACGGGCTAGATAGGCCCATGACGAGTGGTAGACCATGATCTTTTCTACGCCCGACTCAGCAAGCGCGCGAGCGATCTCGGCATCAAGTCTGTCAAGTTCCTCCAGGTAGGCATCGGCATTTCGGCGATACTCATCGGCGTTTGCCGGATCTACCTCCATGAGCCCTTCACAGATATTCTCTACCATGACTTTCGCGTTCCTCGGGGAGACCCAGATATGCGGGTCGGTTCCCTGGTGGCTGCCTTCGCCTGTCGATATCAGGTCGACGCCGCGCGAGCAGTCAACGACCAGCATATTGCGGTTCAGTGAGGCGATCTTATCCATCCAGGCGAGTTCAAACTCGATCCCCGATCCTACCGCTGCATACATCTTTGCCTCTGCAACCCCGGCGAGGACTCCTGGCGGCGGTTCATAGGTATGCGGATCGGCTCCCTGCGGCACGAGCACGATCACCCGAACGTGGTCGCCTCCAACACGCTCCACAAATTCCTGTTCGGGCGGTATGGTGACCGCGACGACGATATCTTTCTCTCCCTCCTCCCCGGTTTCGGTACACCCTGCCGTGACTGCTGCAAGCAGGAGAACTGCAAGTATGGCTGCAACAGGGGATATTGGGGCGGTGTTGCCTTTGCGCTGCGACCTCATTGCTTTTCCTCTAAATTTGGTAGAGGTCTAAATTTTTCTGCACAGGAATACATACGTTCTGCTCTCACCGCCGGCCATCACTTGAAGGGCAGCAGCAGTGATCGTGCTCGATCTCGCCGCAGACGCTCATCATCGGATGTCCGAGCGAGGTGCACATTCGGTCGGTGAGGTCTTTTGAGAAATACTGCTCTATCTTTTTCGCCTCCCTGCATGCCTCGTCTGGCTCAAGACCGTGCCGGCTGAGCACCAGGGCGACGATCCGATGACGCCGGATCAGAAACCGGGCGTAGTCGCCACCGCGGGGAGTGAGTTTCACCCCGTGATATGGTGAGTGCTCGAGGTATCCTGCTTTTGCAATCTCCGTGAGCGCCTTTGTCACCGTCGAGGGCGCGACCGAGAAATGTGTGGCGATCTCGCTCGTTTTCGCGGTGCCGCCCTGCATATGGATGTATTTGAGATATTCTGCCTTTTTCGCAGAGAGCTCGTGCCCGGTGATCTCCTGCATGAGGTATCAGTGCGCTTCACCGGTAGAAAAAGTTTCGGTGGGGCTAAACTTCGCCCCGATCATCGCCCGGGACCAACTCCCCGATGACATAGTGCCGGTGGTTCTCCGTGATCACCGCCCGGCCGGAGAATCCGAACGGCAGATCCTCTTTGATGACAACGTTGAGGTAGCACGGGTTCCGGCAGACGGTCGATCCGGGTGCGTTCTTCTCTGTTGCAACGATTGGAGTCTCTCTTCCAATCCAGGTTTCGTTGTACTGGTCGTAGATCCGGTCCGCCTCACGAAGGAGCGCCCGGGACCGGACTTTCCGCACCCGCTCGGGGAGGTCTTTCAAGGCTGCGGCGGGTGTGCCGGGTCGCCGGGAATAGCGGGTGATGTTCACCTTCACAAATGCTGCGCGTTGGAGGTGTTCGAGCGTTTCCTGGAACTCCGCCTCCGTCTCTCCGGGGAAGCCGGTGATGAAGTCCGATGAGATCATCATATCCGGGTAGCGTTCCCGGAACGTATCGACGATCGTCAAAACATCCGCCGCACGGTACCCGCGTTGCATCCGCTCTAGAACTGTATCTGAGCCTGACTGGACAGGGAGGTGGAGAAACCGAAAGACCTTCTCGCTCCCATAGGCATCAACCAGGGGATCGAGGATCCGAAGAACCGAGGCGGGGTGCATCATCCCCAGCCGGAGAGCGAACCGTCCGGGGACTTCTGAGATCGCCCTCAAAAGATCTGGGAGGGACTCGCCCCGGTCGAGTCCCCAGGCAGCCACGTCCTGTCCGGTCAGCTGGATCTCGTAGGCCCCCGATGCGGCAAGGTTTCGGACGGCATTGATGATCTCGTCGGGCGGCGCGCTCTTCAACCGTCCTCGCGCAAGTCGCGTGACGCAGTAACTGCACCGGCCGACGCATCCGCTTGCCACCTGCACCACACCGACAGCTCCAGGACTACGGGTTCCCACGCCGCTGGAGAGCCTGTGGATTTCGTCCGGGTGTATGATCTGTGGGGTGCAGACCGATCGTATCAACTCCTCCTGGACAAGCGGCATGCACCCGGTCACATAGAGGTCCCGGTCGGCGAACGCCGCAAGGCGTCGGAGAATCTTACGTTCCGTTGCACCAATCACCGTGCAGGTGTTTATGATCACAGCGTCCGCCTCGTCCGGCCCGGTCAATTGGCAGCCGAGACCTTCCAGTATCGCTTCAAGCCTCCGGGTGTCGGCGTGATTGTAGGTGCACCCATAACTCTCGATGTAAACCTTCTTTCCTTGTAAGTTATCCAGGGTAATGACCATCGACTCCCCTGCGCGTATTCAGCGACGGGTCTATTCGCCGTCGTAGGATGCGTTTTTTTCTGCGTGGAGCACAATACTTAACCGCTGATATTACAATTTCTTTATTTGATGATTAAAATAGGGTTGCTGGGATGCGGCAACGTTGGACATATCATCGCCACGCACGCTGAGAGCATCCAGGTTGTTGCGGTCTTCGATATTATTCCTGAGCGGGCGGAAAGGTTAGCGGCACTCTGTCACGCCCGCCCCTATACGGACTTTGACGCCTTCATGCGAGAGGACTTCTCGATCGTTGTGGAAGCCGCCTCCGTCGACGCTGTCAGGAACTACGCGGAAAAGGTCCTCCGTTCCGGGCGAGATATCATCCTTCTCTCAAGCGGAGCCCTTGCGGATGCGGAGTTCCGTGATCATCTCGTCGGGGTTGCGCGAGAGGCGGGAAGGAAGATCCGGATCCCGAGCGGCGCAATCCTCGGGCTTGATAACCTCAAGATAGGCCAGGTTTCACCTCCGACAAAACTCCTCCTGCGAACGACAAAACCGCCTTCGTCGCTTGGGATGTCGGCTACGAGGCGGATGGAGATATTTAAGGGCCTGGCGCACGACTGTATTAGGCAATACCCGAAAAACATCAATGTCGCAGTAGCGTTGGGACTCGCTGCCGGCAGGGATGCCGATGTGGAACTCTGGGTTGACCCCGAGGCAGAGAGGAACACTCATGAGATATTCGTCGAGGGCGACTTCGGGGATATTTATGTCCGGGTCAGGAACGTCCCGAGCCCCGATAACCCTGCAACAAGTTATATGGCTGCCCTCTCCATCCTGACGCTCCTAAAGAACCTCGAGAACCCTCTGGTGGTGGGTACGTAACAATGGAGACGGAGATCCGTGCTCTCAAATCTGCGAAGAATGCCGTCGTCTTGGTGCACAACTACCAGCCCGTAGCTATTCAGGCACTCGGCGATGTGGTGGGCGATAGCCTCGAGCTTGCAGTGAAAGCGAAGGAGACCCGTGCGGAGTTGCTCGTCGTCTGCGGTGTCCGGTTTATGGCCGAGACGGCGAAGATCCTCAACCCTGAACGGAAAGTGATCATGCCAATTAAGGATGCGGGATGCCCTCTCGCCGATTTCCTGACCCCGGATCTTCTCCTGGAGGCAAAAGAGCGGTATCCTGATGCGGCCGTTGTAGTCTACGTCAACAGCACGGCAGAGGTCAAGGCACTTGCCGACATCACCTGTACTTCTGCAAACGCAGTCAGCGTCGTTCGATCGCTACCGAATGATACAATCCTCTTTGGGCCGGATGCAAACCTTGCAGCGTACGTTCAGCGGGAAGTTCCCGAAAAGACTATCATTCCGGTACCGCCCTATGGCCACTGCTATGTCCATGCCGGATTCACCCTTGCCGACGTTGAGGCGGCACGAAAGAAAGGCGGTATGATCGTCTGTCATCCCGAATGCCCGCCGGAGGTCCTGGAGCAGGCCGACCTGATTGCGTCCACCGGGGGCATGCTCCGGAACGCTGCAGGTACGGATGAGCCCTGGTCGGTCTTCACCGAGCGTGAGCTGGTCGCCCGCCTCCGGATGCTCTACCCGGGAAGGGTCTTTTACGAGAAACCGGAGGCAGTATGCGCGGATATGAAGAAGATAACCCTCGCTGACCTTCGTAGAGCACTCGAGCACGAGGAGCACGAGGTCGTCCTGCCGCTTGAGGTCATGGACCGGGCACGGCGAGCCATCGAACGGATGCTTGCTGTCGGGAGGTGAGCCTGTGATCCCGATCGAAGATCTCCTCAGGTTTATTCAAGAAGACGCACCGTGGGGCGACGTCACTTCCGATGCGGTTGTTCCCGAGGTAACCTGCCGGGCAGTTATTCAGGCGAAGGATTCAGGAATCATCGCCGGTCTTGCGGAGGCACGGGCGCTTTTTGAGCATTTTGGGGTCACGGTTCGAGCACGCTCAGCCGACGGTCGGCCGGTCAGGCCGGGGACCACCCTTCTCGAACTCGACGGTCCTGCGAGGGCGATCCTTCTTGTTGAGCGGACAGCGCTCAATATCATCGGGCGCATGAGCGGGATAGCGACCCGGACCCGTGAAGCGGTCGATGCGGTCAGAGCAGTCTCGCCTACCGTGCGGGTTGCAGCGACCCGAAAGACGGCACCGGGGCTGCGGTTGCTGGACAAGAAGGCGGTGGTTCTTGGCGGGGGAGACCCACACCGCTACACGCTCTCGGACATGATCCTGATCAAGGATAATCACCTCGCGCTGGTGCCATTGCCGGAAGCAGTTCGAAGAGCGAAAGAAAAGAGTCTCTACCGTGCCGTCGAGGTGGAGGTCGAGACGGCTGAGGATGCGGTCACGGCCGCCAATGCCGGAGCCGACATCATCCTGCTCGACAATATGGGGCCGGATGCGGTCGAGGAGGCAGTCCGTACACTCAAAGAGCGGGGTCTTCGGGAACGGGTGATCCTCGAGGTTTCCGGAGGGGTTTCTGCCGCTGACCTTGCCAGGTATGCCATGACCGGGATCGACATCATCAGCATGGGCGCCCTCACCCATACGGTCAGGAATTTTGATGTGAGTCTGGATATCCTGAAGGGTGCAGGCACGATCCGGCTCCCCTGACTGATCCCGGATGGCTCCTCGCGAGATCGTGGTTCAGGAGATACTCCCTGACCACCCTCGTATCGGCCCAGCCGGCGTCGAGCTGCCGGACGACTGCATTGATGCTCTGGACCTGCTTGCGGATCGTCTCAGAGTGTTCACTCTCATGTAGGTCGGCTATCGCCATGAGCATCTGAAGGGGATGGCGGATTCGGTCGGCAAGGGTTGCGAATTGCCCGATGTTCGTCTCAAGCTGGTCAATAACGCTTTGTTCTATAAAGGATGCCGGTTCATCCTGCATGCTGATCTGCTGCCATCCGTCGTCCCGCCGGATGATAACCACCTGGTGCCTGGAAGCGACTTCCAACAGTTCGCATGGCCCGCAGGTCTCAAGCGAATAATCACAGAGGGCAGCTATCCGGCAATCACCTATTGTCCGGTTAACCGACGTCTCGTAATTCATGAAGGCATCCCATTCTGCTTCTGTCAGCCAGGAGAGGATACCTGTAATGAACATGCCTTCGTAGCCCCTCTCCTGGGCGTCGAGGCCTTTCTGGAGATAGTTCTCCAACGCTGTAGAGCACGAGAATTTGCCGCCCCGTAAATACCAATCGTGGATATCCAGGATCTCGATCTCTCCTCGCCTCAGGCGTCGGTCCAGGTCTTTAATCCTCCTTGCAAGGGCCTTCCTTAATGAGTCGACCGGCAGAGGCTCTGTCGCGATACAGAGACAATATGCGTCCTGATCCAATCCACTCTGGACATAGGGCACCAGAGTCTTGACGATCTCATGCTGGTTCTGGTAGAAGAGGCAGGCATGCGTACCCCAGGATATTTCTGGTAGGTCCGTTGGGCAATAACTCTCTGTCACTGTGGCAACATTCCTATACAATAATTAAGATCCCTTTCCGGGGGATCGGGGTGCACTACATCCTGTCTGCTTGAGTGAGTGGACTGTAGTTTTGAGATAATTATGGCATAGGGTTTTCGATCTCGCACTAAAATATGCTTCCGATCTTTATATAATGTAGAACCGCTCCTTCTCGGGCCAGAGCGGCGTTAAAATGTCGATCAGGCACCTTCCTTCATCTGGATGTCCTTAAGGTGCCTGCGGATCAAGCGACAGGGGGATCAGGATACGCCCGGCGTATCCTCCATCGTGAGTTCGTCCAGGAACGGCATCACTCCTTTTATGTATGGGATGGATCTCCCTTCCCGTATGTTGAGTTCCCCGTAGGCGATGACCTCGATGACCAGCGGAAGTTCGTTCAGGCGCTGGACAAAGTAAGGGTCCGACTCGGTGGCGAACCGGAGGAACGCATCCAGTCTGATGAACGGGCGCTCAAGGTCGGGGACGTCGCTATACTCCTGCAGGTCTTTTGGGAGTGTGGAGTCCCGGGCCAGGTCTTCCTCGAAGTAAAGGTAGACATGGAAGTTACGCTGCTTACTCAGCGTGTCAAGGTCTCTGATATCAATCTTCGCTCCGGGAACGATGCCGATGCTTTCCAGGTCCTTTGGGAATGCTGTGCCCTCCGGTTTACCGGTCGAACTCTCCATACTATGGTGAAGGCAGGGAAAGTAGAAAAATGCACCTCATGAGAGGCATACTTCTCCGGGGCAAAACCTTATACTTGGGCGGCCCAAGTGAGCGCAAGATGGCCTATGGTGGGAGAGGGTTCGTCAGTAACTGGAGGAGAGATAGGAAGCCTCAACAGGGAGAAGAGGCTTCATCGGTACCTCTCGATGCTGGAGTCCGAGAATCTCAACGACCGATGGCGAGCTGCTGATGCGCTTGGTGAGTTGGGCGATAGTCGTGCGGTGCAGCCCCTGATCCAGGCGCTGGATGACGAGTATGTCGATGTTCGGTGGAAGGCGGCGAAGGCACTCGGGCATCTCGATGGACGCGAAGCCGTTCTCCCGCTGATAGATTGCCTTGCGGATGAGAGCCCCTGGGTTCGGGCGGGTGCAGCGTGGGCGCTCGGGAATATCGGCGACCCCCGGGCGGTCGAGCCGCTGATCCGGGTGCTCAACGATCCAAAGCCGCGAGTCCGGAAGATGGCTGCATGGGCGCTCGGGCGGATAGGAAATCTGCGTGCCAGGGGACCCCTGGTCAACCTTCTCGGCGACGCCGACCGCGAGGTCAGGCTTGCTGCCCGGGAGGCGCTTGATGAGATTGTAACCGAGCGAGAGATCCCAACCATCTGACAGGATGCTGCCCTCTTTGGGGCCTTGCTCGTTACGGGAGAGACGATCTGTTTATGGCCAGCAAAGCCCCCTGCCGGGGATCGTGTTACCGCTCCTCGATACTGGTTATGCCATAGGTTGCATGAAGCATCTCACCGAAGTTCCGGTTCTTGGAGCCTTGCGCGGTGCGGATTTCGTTGCACCGTTCCATCCTGGATGCATTTCTTCTTGCGGGAGTCATACCGACTCCTGATCTTTGGGTGCACCACTCTCGACTCCTATGGGTTTATAATCTTGGAACAACCTCATTTACTTATTTGGCCGTTGCGATCAGGTTATATACTGAATTAGGCGCCAGGGTGGTGTGGTGAGTTGGATCTATTCATGAAGTGTGCCATTGAGGAGGCAGAGGCGGGGCTGAGAGAAGGCGGGATCCCTATAGGGGCGGTGCTGGTCCGCGATGGTCGGATCATAGGGCGGGGCCGGAACCGGCGTGTCCAGTGTAACGACCCCCTCCTCCACGCCGAGATCGACTGTCTGAGAAACGCCGGGAGGATCCTGAACTACTCGGACTGCACCCTCTACTCCACGCTGATGCCCTGCTATCTCTGTGCGGGAGCGGTTGTCCAGTTCGGGATTGGGAAGGTCGTGGCGGGGGAGTCGGAGAACTTCCCGGGAGCACGGGAGTTTCTTGAGTCCCATGGGGTTGAGGTGCTCGATCTGGATCTTGATGTCTGCAAGACGATGATGCATGCGTTCATCGAGGCTCATCCCGACCTCTGGTATGAGGATATCGGGCTATTATGAGCGGTTTTACATGAATAAACGGACATTATTTTATTATGGCGCTGCTGCTCTTGCCATCTCATTCTTTGCCGGGGTCTGCATCACCCTTATGATCGCACCAATCTTTGCCGGGCCCGATGACGAGATCGACCGTGAGAGGCTCTTTCAGGTCTCGACGATCGATGCGCTCCTGCAGGGCGTGTATGACGGGAGCATGACCTACGACGAACTCGCAACCTATGGGGACCTCGGGATCGGGTGCGCGATCGGCTCGACGGGGAACTCGTTGGGGTGGACGGCGAGTGGTATCTGATACGGGTCGATGGACGGGCCTACCCTGTCGCCGGGAACGCGACGACGCCGTTTGCAGCGACGACGTTCTTTAACCCGGATCTCTTTCTCGTTACCAGCGAGCCGATGAACCTCACCAGTCTCGGGCGCTGCCTGGAGGCGGAGCTCCCCTCAAAGAACCTCTTTTATGCGATCCGGATGGACGGCACCTTCCCGCGGGCGGTAACCCGGAGCGTGCCCGCCCAGGATAAGCCCTACCCGCGGCTGGCGGACGTGACGGCAAACCAGACGGTCTTTACCTTAGAGAACGTCACCGGAACCGCCGTCGGGTTCTGGGCACCCAGGTTCGCAGAGGGTATCAACGTTCCCGGCTACCATCTCCACTTCATCACCGCCGACCGCACCGCCGGTGGGCACCTGCTTGAGATCGTTGTGCCCGCTGGCAGCATCGTTTCGGTCGACACTACGACGAGTTTCACCATGAGGCTTCCGGCGAGCGGAGACTTCTGGACGGTTGACCTATCCGAAGACCTCACAGATGATCTCAAACAGGTGGAGTCTGTCAAAAAATGAGGGTTATCTGACGACGAGCAGCGGCGGCTTGACCGCGCCGCCGATCTGTTCGAGCAGGGCGCTGATCCGGTTCTTTCCGCTCCGACCGAAAGCGCCCATCACGACCAGACCGTATCCGCCGGAGTTTGCCTCCTTGATGACCTCATCCCGGATATTGCCCTCGACAATCTTTCCCGAACAGAGGATCTTCTCCCCCCGGTATCGTGTGAGGATGTTGTTCTGATCGTCCGCGATGCTCTTCTTCATATCGTTCCAGATCCGGCCCTCATAATCCTTCAACATCTCGCAGATACCGCTTTGCGTGCAGAAGTTGAACGCCATCGCTTTGGCCTCAGCGATATCCAGGACTGAGAAGAGGACGACCTCGGCATTCTTCCGCTTTGCCAGTTTGATCGCGTGGAGAGCCGCTTTCTGGCTCCACTTTGACCCATCGATGAGCACGAGTATCTTCATACTATTCACACCACAAATTTCAACCAGAGTATTCCAAACCCTACCGCTACCGTCAGGAAGAGCACGAGCATTCCAACTTTGAGGAAGTCAATGAACGTGATGCCGATCCCTTCCCGCTCGGCGATACCGATGACGACGACGTTTGCCGATGCTCCAATGGCGGTGCCGTTGCCGCCAAGGCACGCACCGAGGGCAAGCGACCACCAGAGCGGGTAGATGTCCATCGTCGATCCGAGGTCGTGGATGAGCGGGATCATCGCCGCGGTCAGGGGGATGTTGTCCACGATTGCCGAGGCGATGGCCGCAAACCAGGTCACTATGAACATCGCCTCCCCGGTCGAGTCGACGTTCTCGATCATGATCGCGGCGATGCTCGATATGACGCCGGTCTCGACGAGGGCGCCGACGATGACGAAGAGTCCGCCGAAGAAGATGAGGGCGGGCCACTCGACTTTCTCAAAGATCTCCTCAGGCGACTGCCGGCTCCAGAAGAGGAGGATCGCCGCCCCGATAAGGGCCACCTCTGCGGGTTCAAGCCCCATCGCCGGGTCGACGAACGGCAGTACAATATGCAGGATCTCCCCGATTCGGTCGTGGACAAAGAAGAGGAGAACCACGAAGGCGATCACGGCCACCGACTTGTTGAAGAGGGACCGGTCGACGATAGCCGCCCGTTCGTCAAGTCCCTCAAGTACCCTGATCATCTCCTGGCGCTCACTGGGGTTCACCTTCATGGACCGACCATAGATGGCGTACATCAACCCGATGAGGATGACCATATCGATGACCATGATGGGCCCAAGGTGGATCAGGAACTCGTTGAACGTCAGTCCTGCAGAGGATGCAATCATGATGTTCGGCGGGTCCCCGATGAGCGTCGCCGCCCCGCCAATGTTCGAGGCAAAGATCTCCGTGACCAGGAACGGGACGGGGTTGAGGTTCATCACCCTCGCGATGTAGAGGAGCATCGGGGTGAGAAGAAGAACAGTGGTGACGTTGTCAAGAAACGCGCTCACGATCGCCGTTACGGCCGCAAAGAGGACGAGAACCTTGATCGGGCTGCCTTTAGCGAGTTTTGCTGTCCGTATTGCAATATATTCAAAGAGACCGCTGCCGCGGGCGGTATTGACGATGATCATCATCCCGAGGAGCAGAAAGATTGTCCCGAAGTCGATATGGTGAAGAAGTGCATCCCAGGGGACGATCCCGACGAAGACGACGATCGCGCCGCCGAGCATGGCGGCGACCGCCCGGTGGATCCGCTCGTCGATGATGAGCGCGTAGGTGAAGAGAAAGACCGCTACCGCGATCAGTGCAACCGTATCCATCTCGGCACCCGTCAGTAGATGAACGCAGGGATCTCTACCCGCTGGCAGATGCGCAGGACGGTCGGGCTGATCGAGGGATCGGTCTCCGTACCATGGGCATAGCGCCGGGAGAGCGCAACCATATCAAAGTTACTTGCCATTCGGACGACATCATCACCCTTACGCCCGACAAACATCCTTGACTGTGTTGAAAAACCGTGTTCCTCAAGTCTTGCTGCGATTTGCTTGAGCAACTTCTGGCCCTCCTCTTCTTTCTTTGCCAGAAACTCTTTCATCGATTCATGGTCGAGTGTCTCTTCAATGAGTTCGATAACCCTGGCATCGGTAATGTAGGCGAGCGAGATGGTGGCATCGTAGGCGGAGAGGACATCGATGGCTTCATCGGTGATATCCTGGACGAAGAGATCGAGCGGCATCAGGATGGAGCGGACCTCCGGGATGATCATCTCCTCGTCGGTAAGCAGGAATTCGCCATATTCCTTGAGAACTGCCTCGTAGCGCCTCCCGACAATATCTTTGAACTTTCGCTGGATCAAGGAAGAAGAGTAGCCCATACTAACTCACTTCTAGGTTTCCCAGACCCTCGTTTAATACTTTCCTTTATCCTTCCCCGCCGCTCGCTTCTGAACGCCGGTAGTACTCGGAGCGTGAGTTTTTGGTGTCTTTGATGCACATAGACACCTTCTTTCTCACGAGTCTAGGGCTTCCTTGCAGGCGGGGCAGAGCATCTTTCTCTTTCGGTCCAGTTCGTCCAGTGTCCGCGGCCGGAACATGACACACTCGGGGTTGTCACAGTGTCCAAGCCCAAGAAGGTGCCCGAGTTCGTGTGCTCCCTCTTTTGCTGTCCGATCGATCAGATCGGCATCATCCGGTCTTCTGCCGTAGTATTCATTACCAAGTCGGGCGGTCGAGACGACCGCGACACTGCTTGCCGATCGTGCAAGGCCGAAGACGAAGTCGCACCCGGTGACGTAGAGGTCGCGGGAGGTCACAAGCAGCAGGGGGCCATTGATCGAATACCTGCGGGTGAACGTATCCTGCAGGCGATCAAGGATCTTTTGAGCATCGTGCTGGTCTCGGTCCCTGTTGTAGCCATCGATGAGGAACGGGTGTTCGAGGAGTCTGGTCTCTCGCCCGAGGATCATCTCGATCATCCGGGCGACGGGGAGCTCGATACCTCTTGGTGCCTGCTGATCCCAAAGAATATTGATGCTCATTACCTAATTTCTGGGTAATGTGTCGGTATAAACGTATTGAACGATGTATTGGGGAGTATATTGCCGATCATTACCGGCGGGCCGTGGAAGTGGGCATCGGGAATAATCCCGAGGCCGCAAGGATGGTCGCTTCTGCCGGCGCCCTCATGCTCTGCACCGACATACGATCCGATATCCGACACGAGGGCCTCCCCGTTGTGACCGATGACATCTTCGAGCCCAAACGTGAACTTTATGCGGGTGCGGACGTGATCTATGCCGTCCGCCCCGGTGTGGAGATGATCCCGCCGCTGATCGCGCTTGCAAGATCGGTCAACAGCGATCTCCTGGTTTACCATCTGGGATGCGAGATTTATGAGGGCGGCGGAGAACTCGTGAACTGTGGTCCCGTTCTCCTTCACCGCTACCACCGCCGAACTTAGAAGAGCGTTGCCTGGCCCGGGGGTAGGTCCTGCCGCACCTCATCGGGTTCGTCGGGAGGATCATCGTCTCTTGGCTTCTGCCCTTTTTTCAAGGTCTTCTCTTTTCTGGAAGCCTTCTTGGCTTTATCCTTCTCCTCCTTTGCAACACCTTTGACCACCTTCGTAGCCAGGGCTTTGTCGTGAACGAAGAGGACGAGCTCGTCGGCATCCAGCTGGAACTCGCGGACGTAAGCAGCGGGATCTGCCTCAACGAGGAGGCTGATTGCGGTGAAGAACTCTTCGCGCAGGAGATTCTCCGGGATATGCATCATCTCGCTGAGTTTCCTGGTCAAACCCGCTCTGATTGCCTTCTGCTTCCTGGATGATGCCATCTTCTGCCAGCGCGCCGGCGGCATGATGCGGCTATGGATTCCGTGCCCTCCCGCAGCATCGGCGATGCCAAGGAGCATCACAGCGCTCGCGTATCGCCAGAGGGTGTAGTATTGCCGCCGATAGGTGCGGCCGATATACTCGTCGGCCCTTGAGAGGTAAGCATAACCCTTTGCCTGGGAAGCGAGATCGGGCATCTGATCGATATTCCCTTCGAGCCACTGTGCGATGGTATCCGGGGTATCCTCGACCTCCAAAGCCATGCGAATCAGATCGGCATCTCTACGACCCTTGAATGCCTCCCCGATGAGTTCGAAGATGGTGGAGCGCTCATCCTTTGCGGAGGTCTGGAGATCGTCCATCGTGAGGCTGTCCTTACCTATGGCTGCGGCGTAGAGCATATTCACAGCGGCCCGCATGTCACCGCTGGCGCGGTTTGCAATCTCGTCGAGTGCGGCAGGGTCGCATGCCAGGTTCTCTGCAGCGCAGATATGGTGGAGGCGGGGTACGATCGAGCGGGCCTGAAGAGCCCGGAATTGGACGGGTTCGGTGGCTGCTTTGAGCTCTTTTGAGAGAGCGTAGTAATCGTTTGCGATCAGAATCATTGGCTGCTTCGACTCGGCGATGATCTCTATGATCGCCTTTGCCCCGCCCCGGTCAGCCTGCCCATGCAGGTTGTCGGCTTCATCGAGCAGGATGAGTTTACGGGACGCCCCGGAGAGGCTGGCTGTTGTAGATCCCGACCCCGCCACCCGCTCGAGCGCCGATTTTGTTCGCTGGTCGGAGGCGTTCAGTTCTACCACCTCCCAGTTCATATCATTTGCAAGGGCATAAGCGCTCGAGGTCTTGCCGATGCCGGGCTTTCCGTACAGGACGAGCGGTTTTTTCTCTCGCGACCAGTCCCGCGCCCACTCGTACATCTGCCTGATGGCGCTCGAGTTCCCCACAATGTCCGAGAGATGCTGTGGTCTGTACTTCTCCGCCCAGTCCATGCTGATCTATTCGTCGCGGTGGAACAAAAATTCAACTCTGTATCAGAACACGTGGATTGGACTCGTCCCTGCGCGGCAACAGTCCGCGGTTCTTCTTGCAAAACGAGATGACCCGGATCTCTGCCGCCCTGATCATCATCGGGAACAGTGTGCATAATACCGGGGAATCAAATACATTATCTCTGATGAGGCAGAATACCATAAAGAAAAGTGGAGTGTTGGTGTTCCTGTGGTGAAGGATTGCTCCACCGATACGGTAGCACAGGCCGTCAGAGAGTATGAGGGCGTTATCCGGAAGAAAGTTATTGGAGACGTGATTCGTTCCCTCCGTATAGAGAGCCCCGATGTCGTCGCCTCGTTTGGTGAGGATGCTGCAGTTATCAGGCATAATACAGATGATGCACTGCTGCTTGCGGCTGACGGCATCTGGAGCAAACTCATGGAAGCGGACCCTCTCTGGGCTGGGTATTGTGCCGTGCTCGTGAACGTTCACGATATCGCTGCCATGGGAGGGAGGCCTGTTGCGATAGTCGATATCCTCTCAGTCACGAACGACCGGATCCGCGATGAGGTGACCCGGGGTATGGTCACGGCATCGGCGCAGTTCGGCGTTCCGATCGTGGGTGGGCATCTGCACCCCGATACACCATACAACGTTGTGGACGTGGCGATCCTCGGAACAGCCAGGATGGATCAGATCATCTTCTCGAATACAGCGGAGGAGGGCGACCGGGTGATCGCGGCGATAGACCTCGATGGCCGGATACACCCTTCATGCTGCTACAATTGGGATTCGGTCACGATGAAGTCCGCAGAAGTGGTCCGCGCCCAGATCCGGCTGATGGAGGATCTCGGGAGAGAGCATCTGGTGACGGCCGGAAAAGACATCAGCAACCCTGGTGTCATCGGGACACTCGGTATGCTCCTTGAGGTAAGCGAAAAGGGTGCAGTGATTGACCTGGAGGCGATACCCCGACCGGATCTCGCCGCGCTCAAGCTGCCCTTCGAGCAGTGGGTGCGCATGTACCCGGGTATGGGGTTCATCCTGACCGCGAAGGAGGAGAATGTGGAGGAGGTTTGCCATCGGTTTGCCGACGTCGGCATCACTGCGGCCCCAATCGGGAAGGTCGACGGAAGCCGAAGACTGGCTGTCAGGTACCTGGGCCGTGAGACACAGGTCTTTGATCTGGACCAGGAGGGTATCATGCGGATCTTCTCCGAAGGTGGAGCATGCCGGTAACGGTTGGGCTTGGAGCGGCATCCCCCACAGAGAGCATCCTTTCAACTGTCAGGGCGGTCGGTCATGAGGTCGACCTCGTTCTTTTTTCCCAGCCGGGGACTGCTGGCTCGTTCGGAGATGCTGTGAAGGTCATCGAGGCGGAGCAACCAGAGGAGGCCCTTGTTGCGGCTCTCACCGACGGCAGGATTGACGCCGCCGTCAGGGGCACGCTGCCTGCGTCCTCCACCCTGAAGGCTCTCAAACGAGTCGCAGGCGTCGATCAACTGGAGCGGATTGCCCTTCTTGAGACCGCCGACGGGCGCCTCTTTCTCCTCGCCCCGGTCGGAGTCGACGAGGGCTGGACCGTCACAGAGAAGATGCGGTTCGTAGAGCGTGGCCGTCTTATTGCCCGAAATTTCGGTCTCCCGGAGAAGGTGGCGGTCCTCTCGGGCGGAAGGCTCGGAGATGTCGGGCGGCATCCGACCGTCGACCGGAGCATGGCGGATGCTGAACTTGTCGCTCGCCTGACCGGTGCGGAGCATGCCGAGATCCTGATCGAGGATGTGGTGGGGCGGTATGGGATGATTCTCGCTCCCGATGGGATATCGGGGAACCTGATCTTTCGCACGCTCACGTTCCTCGGAGCGGGGACGGGGCATGGTGCACCGGTGGTAAATATCGATGATATTTTCGTAGATACGTCGCGCGCCTCAGCAAATTATACCAATGCAGTAATGCTCGCAAAATCTTTGGCGGAATTTAAGAAATCGTAGATATTCGTTTATTTTGCTAAAGGAGGCTGTATCCACATTTATTTGAATTGCCTCAATTATCTGCCGGGTATCAAGATGCACTCCCCATATGTAATTCCGATAGGAAAGAGGAACGCAAATTTTTGAGATAATCCCGAAACGTTTAAATATTAACTCGTACACCTCTTTTTAGAGGTGAATTTGACTATGGCAGATCTACCTATTGCTGCGGTTGTACGTATCGCAAAGAAGAATGGTGCTGAGAGAGTAGGCAGCGATGCTGCTGCTGCGCTGGTTACCAAGGCTGAGGCGTATATCGCTGAGCTGACCAAGGAAGCCAACAGGCTTGCCCAGCACGCCGGACGCAAGACGATCAAGGCAGAAGACGTCGAGCTTGCGGTTAAATCCGCGTAACTCGATCATCCCTCTTTATGGGGGTTGATCAAACCCCCTTCTCTGGTCTCTCTATTCTGTGGGTTTTTGCTGGGGTGCACTGGATCGTGGGGACTTATGCACCTGCGGTGCTCGAACTTCCGCCTGCACCTTTGGTTCACGCGTCGTTTGTTGCCATAGGGGGCTTGGCTCGTCTCTTCCAATGTCAGACGTGCGACCGCCACCAGGATGCCACACAAAGCCATCTCCTGGCGATTCTAGCCGGGCTATAGTTGAGGGATGGTAATTAACGATCCCGTCGTGACAGGTGCCCTATGAGCCGCTACGTCGCTCTGATGCCAATGGCTGCCGTATGCTCCCGGGAGACCCCGAAAAATAGTTGGTATGCTTGATGCTTGTTTAAAGTGTCCCTTTGGTGCTCGGGACGTCGCTTATCAAGGGATCGATCGCCACGGCCGCCCGTAATGCACGTCCAAACGCCTTGAATGCCGCCTCGCAGATGTGGTGATCGTTCCTGCCCGTGACCGTGATGTGCGCGGTGATCCCGGCGTGGTTACAGAGACTGTAGAAGAAATGCTCGATAAGGTCGCCGGGGATGCCGCCCGGGCCCACCGGCGAGAACGTTCCTTCGAAGACGAGGTATCCCCGCCCGCCTACATCGAGTGCCACCCGGGCGAGCGCCTCGTCCATCGGGACGGCGGCATCGGCAAACCGGGTGATCCCGCGTCCATCTCCGACCGCTTCGGCAAGTGCCATTCCAAGGACAATCCCGATATCCTCAATAGTGTGGTGGGCATCCACCGCAAGGTCCCCGATCGCCCGGATGCTGAGATCCATTCTGCCGTGCCGGGCAAAAGAGTTCAGCATGTGGTCAAAGAACGGTATCCCCGTCTCGATCGTCCCCGCTCCGGAGCCATCGAGGTCGAGAGAGAGGCTGATATCGGTCTCCTTCGTGGTCCGGTGGACCTCACTTATCCTCATCTGCTGCCTCCAGAAGTTCTGATAGTCGCACTTTACCGGCATAGAGGGCCGAGCCGATGACTGCACCTGCCGCCCCGATCGCGCGGAGCGCACGGACATCCGCCGGACTCGATATCCCGCCCGAGACGACGACCGGGACCTTTGTTCTCGCAAGGAGGTCCGCCACCGGGGCAACCGCGATTCCTCCCTGAAGCCCCTCCACGTCCACATTTGTGTAGAGGAGCGCTCCGGCGCCGAGGTTCTCGAACCGCTCAGCCCACGCTAGGTAACTGCCAGCCGGGCGTTTCCAGCCCTCGATCATCACCTCACCCCCCCGGGCGTCAATCCCGGCCATGATCCGTTCGCTGCCGAACTCTTCGGCGAGCGTACGGATCGTCTCCGGCTCCCGGACAGCCAGCGTTGAGAGGATGACCCGGTCGACGCCGGTATCAAGCCATCCGGCGGCGTCCTCGACGCTCCTGATACCGCCCCCGAGTTCGACGAAGGCGCTGGTCTCTCTAATAAAGGATCGGATCAGGTCGGCGTTCTTCTGCGCCTGGCCGAAAGCGCCATCAAGATTGACGATATGGATGCCGTCCGCGCCCTCGTCGAGCCACCGGTATGCCCAGGCGGCCGGTTCCCCGTATACCGTCGCTGCCTCCGGCCGCCCCTGCACGAG
The DNA here is from genome assembly GCF_001512385.1 of Methanoculleus sp. DTU007. NCBI lineage: Archaea > Methanobacteriati > Methanobacteriota > Methanomicrobia > Methanomicrobiales > Methanomicrobiaceae > Methanoculleus > Methanoculleus sp. DTU007. The sequence continues at coordinate 30,582 of NZ_LFRO01000033.1, forward strand.
CTGGACGCATCGCCCATCCAGGATATCGACTGCGGGATAGATCTCCATGCTCTCAGCGTATGATCCGTTCAATGGGCATGACTAATATGTCTTTTGCGCCCGCACGCTTCAACTGGTTGATCAGCTGATATACCCGCTCCTCTTTGACGACGGCGTGAACTGCGACCAGGTTCTCGTCGGATGCAACGTCCATCACCGTAGGGCCGGAGAGGCCGGGCAGCACCTCTCTAACGTCCGCAAGAGCGCTTCTATGGACGTTCATCATCAGATAACACTGACCCTTCGCCCTGATGACGCTCTCGAGAGCAAGAACGATCTCGTCGATCTTCTCCCTCTTTTCTGCAAGCGATATGGGGTTTGCAATCAGGATCGTCGTGGAGGTAAGAATCTCCTCAATGACTCGAAGATGGTTCGTCCGAAGCGTCGTCCCTGAGGAGGAGAGATCGACGATGGCGTCGGCGATTCCTAGATGCGGCGTCGCTTCGCATGCCCCCCCGACCGTCACGATCGTTACATCAATCCCGTGCTCCGCAAAGAACGAGCGCGTGATCCCCGGAAACTCGGTCGCCACCTTCGCTCCCGCAAGGTCGGCGACGGTCTCGATCCTGGACTCTTCCGGCACCGCGACGACGAGGGTTGCCCTGCCGGTCTGCAGGTCGAGCACCTGCTCGACTACTGAGCCCCGTTCCATGACCATATCCCTCCCGGTAATGCCGATATCGGCAACACCGTTTGCCACGTACTCCGGTATATCGATCGGCCGGGCAAAGAGGATCTCAACGTTCGGGTCACGAGTCCGTGTGATGAGTCTTCGCTCCCCTCCGTCAACCAGATGGAGACCGCTCTTCTCGATCAACTCGTTGATGGGCTGGGCGATTCTTCCCTTGTTAGGGATGACGAGACGAACAAGAGCGGGCCCTGGTTTAGGCCTTTGGGATGATGGGTCACTCATGGATTGTGAACTCCAAAAAGTTAGAAAGTATTAGAAGGTGGAGAGTTCTCCCTTGATAACCTTCTCGGTGATGGTTGTGGTCCTCTCCAGCCACTCATCGATGATACCCTCAACATCGGGCTTGATGGACTCGATCTTCACGCCGGGCTTTGTGAGAATCTGAGCGCTTGCTACGTGCGGCTGGTCGATCGGGTAGCCGATCTGTGAGAGGAGCCGGATATATATCTCCTCGATGCCGTCGATCTCAGCTACACAGTCCTGTGCAATCTGCGTTGCGAGAAGATTGTAGATCTTGCCGATGTGGTTGATCGGGTTCTTTCCGCTCGTTGCCTCCATGCTCATGGGGCGGTTTGGTGTGATCAGTCCGTTTGCGCGGTTGCCGCGGCCAACCGATCCATCGTCGCCCATCTCGGCGGAAGTGCCCGAGACTGTAAGGAAAACACTGCCGTTCTCGAGGTCGTCAGCGGTGTTGATGGCGACGTTGACGGATCTCTTGGTAAACTGCTGAGCGATATTGGCTATCTGCTCGGTAAAGATGTTCTTTTGCTCGATGTACTCCGTGAGGCTTGAGCAGTAGCGGTCTACAAATGCCATCGCGATCGTGAGGGTGATTGAATCGCCGTCACGCAGGCACATGATCTTGCAGTCCTGGCCGATGACCGGGTATCTTGGGCGGAGTGTTTCGTCGATGTACGCGGCTACTCCCCGAACGATGCTCTCCGCCTCGCTAAACGGCGCATATCCAACACCGAAGGAGGTGTCGTTCGCCCGCGGTACCTTTCCCTCGCAGGTCCTAAAGACGTCCTGCAGGTCGGTCGACCCCTTACCCATCCGGCAGTCGACGATGACGTCGCGGTTCATATTGATGGTTGGGAGGATCTTCTGGATGTAGTCGCGTGCCGCCTCGACGGCGATCGCGTCCGCGGGGATGTTTGCGCCGTTGAAGGTCTTGGTCGCCCGACCAGATATGAGGAAGTAGATCGGCCTTGTGATCAGGCCTCCGCCAAACTTCGGGAGCGACTCGCCTGCCACGACTTCGCCCTGATCGGTGTTGTGGTGCAGGACGCTGCCGCATTCCTCCAGGTATGCCTTGCTGAGCGCCCGGCTGATCGACTCTGCAATGCCGTCCGCAAGGCTATCGGGGTGTCCAAGGCACTTCCTCTCCACGAGTTCAATTTGCTGCTTCTCGATCGGGATCTGGTCAAGCCCTTCAACGCAGATGTTTCTGGTCATCAAATCCACCGTAGTTCTAAAGTATTATATATGGAATGACTGCAATTCATATAACCATTTCTAACCATTGCTCCGAACCCTGATGTCGGAACGGATGACTATCTTGCAGGAGCCGTCTCTAAAGACACGCACCATGCCTCCGCTCTCCGAGACCGTGATGCCGACGGCCGGGATCTCGTGCGTGATTGATGCGGTTGCGCGGTGCCGCCCCCCAAGACCACTCGGAAGGGAGATCCCCCGCCCGGTGACGTCGAGATAGCGTCCTGCCGCCCGCACCTCGCCGTTTTTGTCGATGACGAAGACACCGTCGAGTTGGGCAAATTCCTTGATGCTCTCCCAGTTGTTCCTGTTCTTGATGTCCCGGAGGGCTGCGGGCTGCCCCTGGTAAGGATTGAGGATCGCCTGGTGCGAGTGCTTGAAGATCTCTTCGGGGTCACCTATGATGAACGCGGTCCCGATCGACCGTCCTTCACGGCCTTCGACCGCGATCTCGAGGGCCAGTGTGAGGGCTGCGTGGAGGACGTCGCGTGGGACGATATCGGTGAAGTCCTTGAGGCTGATGAAGTTCTTTCCTTCTTCTATATCGTAGATGATGATAGCATAGGGAAAAGCACCGACGACAAGGCCGCTCTCCAGGTTTCTTCGGAGATAGAGGTGGACTGCGGCATCGAGCATATGCCGCTCGCTCACCTCCAGGATGTCGTGCATGGTAAGGTCCTTTAGGACGTCGAGCTGGAGTTCCTGCACCTGGATGATCGGGATCTCGGGCGTTTCCGCAAGGACCGGGATCGGCTCGATGAATGAGACGACCGCCCGCGCGCCAATCTTTACCGCCACATCACAGGCGGTTGCAAGCATCAGATCGCCATTCATAACATCTCACGGATAAGGCCTGGTATCTCTGAGGGCCGGGATGCGACCGGGACACCGAGAGCCGAGAGCCGCCGCACCTTGGAGCGCGCGTCGCCCTCACCCCCTTCGATGATCGCCCCCGCATGGCCCATCCTCTTCTCTGGAGGAGCGCTCACACCGGCGATATAAGCGACGACCGGGAGATCGGTCGACCGGACACCTTCCTCCTCCAGGTTGCCTCCCACCTCGCCGATGACGACGACGGCTTTGGTCTGCGGGTCCTCCTCAAACCGTGCGAGGACGTCCACAAACGTCTGGCCGATCACCGGATCGCCCCCGATCCCGACGACCGTGCTCTGGCCGATACCGGCGCGGGTGAGTTCGTCGACGACCTCGTAGGTGAGGGTGCCGCTCCGGGAGACGACACCGACACTTCCCCGGGTGGCAAGATGGGCAGGCATGATCCCGAGTTTACACTCCCCCGGCGAGAGGAGGCCCGGGCAGTTCGGGCCGATGACCGTGCAGTCGTGGAGTTTTGCGTAGGCGAGGGCCTTCATCGTGTCGTGGACCGGGATATGTTCGGTGATGACGACGGCTAGTTCAATCCCCGCGTGTGCCGCCTCCATGATCGCGTCGCATGCGGCGGGCGCCGGAACGAAGATGACGCTTGCGGTCGCGTCGTGCTCGGCGAGCGCCTCCTTTACCGTGTTGTAGACCGGGGCGCCGTGGACCTCCCGACCGGCCTTGCCGGGCGCAACCCCCGCAACGACTCCCCGTCCGCCGACCTCGCGGGCATAGGCGTTCATCAGTTCCGTGTGGAACGTGCCCTGTTTGCCGGTGATGTTCTGAACGATCACCCCGAGATTCTTGTCCCCGTAGATCATTGTGTGGCCTCCATCGCTGCCTTTACGGCTGCATCCATGCTCTCAAGCATCCGGTAGCCGCATTCCGCGAGCAACTTCCGGCCTTCCTCCTCGTTCGTCCCGGCCATTCGGACTATGACCGGTGGTGCGACGCCGGCGGCGATGATGCCTCTCGCCACCTCGTCACACCGGGTGATGCCACCAAGGAGGTTGACCACGATCACCTTCACCTTCGGCATGCTCGCGACGAGCCGGACGGCATGCATCACACGCTCCTGGTCGGCACCGCCGCCGACGTCGAGGAAGTTCGCCGCCCGGCCGTGGTAGTACTCGATGAGGTCGAGCGTCGACATCGTGAGTCCGGCACCGTTCCCGATGACCCCGATGGTCCCGTCGAGTTCCACGTAGGAGAAGCCGTGCTGCTCGGCCTCACGTTCGCGCTCGGAGAGGTCGCGGTTGATCTCAATCCCCTGGCGGGCAAGGGCGTTGTCGTCGATGATCAACTTCGCGTCTGCCGCATAGACTCCCCGCGGTGTCGTCACGAGCGGATTTATCTCTGCGAGCATGGCGTCTTTCTCCTGGAATACATGATAGAGGCTGTTTATGACGGGGGCGAGTTCCTTAGGGGCGCCACCAAGGAGTTCTCGCATGAGAAACGCAGGGATATCGTGGAGGAGTGGGGATACGACGATCTTCCTCACGGCGGACTCGTCTGCCAGCGCCATATTCTCGATCTCCACACCGCCGGCATCGGCAAAGAGGACCACCGGTTGTTTGCTCGACCGGTCGATGGCAATGCTGACGTAATACTCGTGCTCGATGGGGAGCCGCTCCTCGAGAAGGATCTCCCTGACCGGAACTCCTTTGATCGTTCGCGAGAAGAGTTCCCGGGCGGTCTCGACCGCAGTCGTGCGATCGGCCATCAGGACTCCACCGGCCTTCCCCCGCCCGCCGACGTCCACCTGTGCCTTCAGCACCACGCCGTCGCCGAACTCCGGCAGATGTTTCGTGATCTCTTCCGCCGTCCGAATGAGAATTCCCTTCGGGACTGGCACCCCATACTTAGAAAAGATAGATTTTGCCTCGTACTCCAGCATCTTCATGATCTACACGCTCGCTCTCCAAGTTCAAATCCTCGTTTCAGTGCTTTTACGTTCAACTCCTCGGTGCCTTTCGGGACGCTGTCAAGGACCGCACGTTCGATTGCTTCTCTGCTTACGACTCCGGTTGCCGCCACGAGGGCCCCGATCATGACGATATTCGCCACGATCTCACGACCGAGATTCATCTTTGCCTCAGTCGTTGCCGGGATCTCATAGTAACGGGAGGCCGGGCGGGACCGGACCAGGTCCGAATCGAGGAGCATGACGGAATCCTTGCCTGCCCGAACCCCGTACTTCTCAAACCCCTGCTGGGACATGATGACGTAGATATCGGGGTCCGTCACCTCTGGATAGAGGATCGGGTCGTCGTCGATCACCACCTGCCCCATCGAGGCCCCGCCCCGGGCCTCCGGGCCGTAGACCTGCGTCTGGACAGCATACTTGTTGTCGTAGAGCGCCGCCGCCCGCCCGAGAATGACTGCTGAGAGGATGATCCCCTGACCGCCATATCCCGAGAACCTTACTTCGTGCCTCACGGTTTCACCCCCATCGCCGGCCGCTTCCGTCGGACCAGTTCTCCCACGGTGAAGGTCCCGTCCGGGATCGGCTTACCCTCTGCAACCAGTCGGTTGTACTTCTGGACAAGCATCGCGTGGCTCCGGAGGTACTCTATCATATCCGAGACCCGCCGGAGTTTGTTGTGACGGCCGTAGTTCGTCGGGCACTGGGTCCGTACCTCGATGAACGAAAGCCCCGGGGTCTGCATCCCGGTGGCGATGGCCTTTGTGAGTTCCTTGACGTGATAGGACGTCCAGCGGGCGACGTAGTTTGCGCCGGCGGCGACGGCAAGTTCAGCAAGGTCAAAGGCCGGCTCACTCATACCGTAGGGCGTCGTTGTTGAGTATGCTCCCCTTGGGGTCGTCGGGCTCCCCTGTCCGCCGGTCATGCCGTAGATGTGGTTGTTCATGCAGACCACTGTCATGTCCACGTTCCGGCGGCAGGCGTGGATGAAGTGGTTCCCGCCGATGGCGGCAAGATCTCCGTCTCCTGTGAAGACGACGACGTTTAAGTCCGGCTTTGCCATCTTCACCCCGGTGGCGAATGCGAGCGCCCGCCCGTGGGTGGTGTGGAGCGAGTCGGAGAGGATGTAGCCGGGAGCACGGGATGAGCATCCAATCCCGGAGATGAAGATCGTCTCGTCGCGCTTCCATCCCATCTCCTCCACTGCGGCAAGAGTGCAGTTGATGACCGTTCCGTTGCCGCATCCGGTGCAGTAGATGTGGGGGAGGCGGTCAGCTCTCAACCACTCTGGCGCGATCATCGGTGCACCTCCAGTGCCCGGACGAGTTCGGCAGGGGTGTGCAGTTCGCCGCCGATCTTCGGTAGGGAGATGACCGGCTGGTCTACGTGGCGCTGGACCTCCCGCACCATCTGGCCCATGTTCAGCTCCGGCATCAGGAAGACCTTGGCGTTAGGGAATCTCTGGAGAGCCTGCTCCGGGAACGGCCAGACAACCCGAAGCCGCAGGTGGCCGATTGAGTCGTCCTGGCGGTCGCGCATCACCTGCTCGACCGTCCGAGACGGGGGACCGTAGGTGACAAAGACCGTCTCTGCATCGGGGTTTGTTACCTCGTAGTCGGCAATCTCGTGGCGTGCCGACTCGACCTTGGCAACCAGCCGACGGACGAGGCGGTCGTGAGCACCTGGGTCGGTCGTGTCCGGGTAGCCCCGCTCATCGTGGGTGAGGCCGGTCACGTGGATGGCTCGACCCGACCCGAAGGGTGCGAACCCCGGGATTCCGTCATCGTCTGCTTCGTATGGGAGGCAGCCCTCTGCGAGCGGGCGACGGGGAGCGATCTCGACCGAATCGCGAAGGGTCACCCTCTCTCGCATATGGCCGACAATCTCGTCGGACATCAGGAAGGTGGGAACTCTGAACCGGTCGGCAAGGTCGAATGCCTTCACGGTCAGGTCAAACATCTCCTGCACGGAGTTCGGGGTGAGTGCAATGGTGCTGTAGTCGCCGTGTGAACCGAACCGGCACTGGAGCATATCCCCCTGCGCCGCCCGCGTCGGCTGGCCGGTGCTCGGTCCGCCCCGCTGAACGTTGACGATGACGCACGGCGTCTCGGTCATGACGGCGTAACCGATATTCTCCATCATCAGCGAGAACCCGGGACCGCTTGTCGCGGTCATGGCGCGAACACCCGTCCAGGCGGCGCCGATCACCGCGGCGATGCTTGCGATCTCATCCTCCATGGAGATGAAGACGCCGTTGACCTTGGGGAGTCGCCGTGCCATCATCTCGGCTATCTCGGTCGACGGCGTGATCGGGTAGCCGCCAAAGAACCGGCACCCGGCGGCGAGTGCACCTTCAGCGCAGGCGGCGTTCCCCTGCATGAACTCCGTCCTGCTCAAAACTCCACCTCCACGCGGTGCGGTTCAAACGGCTTCTCCTCGACCCAGGAGATTGCCTGGTCGGGACAGATCATGTGGCAGACGCCGCAGAGCATCCGTCCGTAGAGGGCCTGCAACCTGCAGTTCGTGCACCGTTCGGGTCGGTCGAGGACCGGGGTGACGATCCCCCGGCTGTTGAGTTCCTTTCCCTCCCGAAAGATCTTGTAGGGGCAGACCAGAACGCAGAGGTTGCATCCTTTACAGCGGCTTTCATCGATGACGAGTTTCATGAGACGGTATCCTATTTGATATTGAATTGCTGGTGAAATTGTGTTTTCGCTTTCTCATGTACGGTGTGGAAGAGGTCGCCGCCGTGGGCATCGATCCCGACCGTCAGCGGCAGGCGATCGGCTTTGAGGACCCAGACCGCCTCGGCCATCCCGAGGTCTTCGAAATAGACGCCGGATAGGCTCATCCGGGCGGCAGCGAGCGCGGCGCATCCTCCCGTGAGCGCGAGGTAGACGGCGCGCCCCCGGAGTTGCTCGACCACCTCTGGGCCCATTCCCCCTTTGCCGATGAGGGCCCGGACACCAGCATCGATGAGGAACCCCGTGAGCGCGTTCATCCGTGCGGACGTCGTGGGCCCGGCAACGACGAGGCGATCGCCCTGCACCACCGGGCCGCAGTGATAGATTGCGGCGCCCTCTGGATCGAAGGGTATTCCTTCCTTTATCATACGGAGGTGTGCCTCGTCCCGGGCGGTGTAGATCGTCCCCGAGAGGGTGACCTGATCGCCGGCCCGGAGCGAGAGGATTTCGTCGCCGAGCGGTGTTGTAAGGTCTATCATCGTTCCACCTCCACGGTCGCCCGTCGGCAGGCCCAGCACTGCACGTTCACCGCCACCGGAAGGGAGGCGGTGTGGCAATCGGCCCGTTTCACCTTCACCGCGAGCGCTGTCGTATCCCCACCGAGTCCCATCGGGCCGATCCCGAGGGCGTTCACCGCGTCGCAGAGTTCCTGCTCGTAGTCGTCCATGACGTCGATCGGGAGGAGCAGGGCCTCCTTTGCGAGCGCTGCAGCCAGATCGAACGTCCCGCCGATCCCGACGCCGAGGATCACAGGGGGGCAGGGCCGCCCACCTGCAAGGAGCACCGTCTCCGCGACGAATCGCTTGATCTCCGCCACCTGCGAGGGGAGGAGCATCCCGATCCTTGAGACGTTCTCGGATCCCGCGCCCTTCGGGAGGACCGTTACCGTGAACCGATCACCGGGTGCCACGTGGATTGCCGGCATCCCCGCGCCGGTGTTGTCGTTGGTGTTCTCCCGGGAGAGGGGATCGACGACGTTCGGACGGAGCGGAACTGTGGCTGTCGCCCGGCGCACCCCCTCCCGGACCCCCTGATAGAGATCCGGAGAGAGCGGGATGTCGGGTGGCAGGGTGAGATAGACCACCGGCACACCGGTATCCTGGCATATAGGCACCTGCCGTTCCTCTGCAAGTGCGATATTCTCCAGAATATTGGCCAACTCTTGCCGTGCGACCTCGTTCCTCTCGGCTTCTGCGGCCTTTCTCAGCGCCGCGAGAACATCGGGGGGGAGCCGGATCTCTGCCTCCCGCAATGCTCTCTCTGTAGCGTCTGCCAGTGCTCCTGCAAGCCGCGCAGTTTCCGGATGCATCATGTAATACTGGTGGGAAGAGACTATAAATACCTGTATTCCTGCAGGTATGCACTCGGGGATTGGGTTTCAAAAAAAGGACGAGAACGGCTGTGGTTTTATGCAGTCACAGTCCGCTCTTCGACGATCCTTGCGGGAGTCGGGATCTTATATATGCCACGTTTGAGGGAGATCTTTGCCTTCTCTGCATACTGTGGGGTTGTCCAGACCGTGAAGACCTTCTGGCCCCTCTCAACCCGTGCTGCGGTGCCGACGGCCTTCCCGAAGGCGAGACGCATGCCTTCCGAGACACGGTCAGCACCTGCGCCGGTTGCCAGCTTGTTCTCACGGAGAACATGGTGCGGGTAGGTCCGGATCTTGAGGTGATAGTTTGCCCTCCCGACTTCCTTCATGAGCTGCCTGTTGATACTGGTACGGGCAGCTTCAAGAGCCGTGTGGCGTATCTGGCAGGCCTCGTCGACGACGACGGAGAGCTCGACCGGGAAGTCCTGGCTGAGGTTGCCCATATCGAACTGCACGACCTTGCTGCCCGGTACGCCGCCCATATATTCTCTGCGTGTATATGCTTTCTTTGCGAGGTTCCTGTACATCTTCGCTGGTTTTCTTACCATGGTTAAAAACTCCTGCCGATCTATAGGTGCTTTATAAAATGGGGATTTCCTCTAATAAACCTTACTGGCCGTTTTCAGTCTCGTCGATCATTCTGAGTACCCGTCGCCGGACCTCTGCAAACTCGGCGTTGGTGCGATCTCGTGGCCGTGACCAGGGTATCTCCATGACCTCCCGAACCGTTCCGGGCCGGGGCGAGAGGACGACGATCCGGTCGGATAGGTAGACCGCCTCGTCGACACTGTGCGTGACAAAGATGATTGTCTTCTTCGTCTGCTCCCAGAGGGAGAGGAGTTCTTTCTGCATCCTGTTGCGTGTCTGGGCGTCCAGCGCCCCGAATGGCTCATCCATGAGGAGGACGTCGGGGTCGTTTGCGAGCGCTCTTGCGATCGCCACCCGTTGCCGCATCCCGCCGGAGAGTTCATAGGGGTAAGCGTTCCGGAACTGGGCAAGACCGACCATCTCGATGTAGTGTTCCGCAATTCTATGGCGCTCTTCCTTTGCGATGCCCTTCATCTCAAGGCCGAAGGCGACGTTATCGATCACCTTTCGCCAGGGAAAGAGGGAGTACTCCTGAAAGACCATCCCCCGCTTTGGGTCCGGGCCGATGACCGGATGACCGTCAACGGTCACGCTCCCGGAGGTTGCCGTCTCAAGCCCGGCGATGATCCGCAGAAGCGTAGTCTTTCCGCATCCCGAGGGGCCGACCAGACAGACGAACTCTTTGTCGCGGATCTCGAGGTTTACGCCGGATAGTGCCTGCGTCGCTGTGCCGTCTTCCTTCGGGAATGCCTTGTTGACGTCCTTTATACTTACCGCGCCCATTCTAGGCCACCTCCCCGGCATGCCAGCGCAGGAGCCGCTGGTCTACGTAGTTTCTAAAGATCCGGTCGATGACAAGGCCTATGATGCCGAGGATCAGCATGTACGCGACGACTTCGGACATCTGGTGGAGGTAGTAGTTATGCCAGAGCTGGTAGCCGAGACCATACGCGGAGACGCCGAACATCTCGGCGGCGACAAGACACATCCACCCGACGCCCATGGCGGTTCTGATGCCGGAGACGATAGCCGGGATGGCGGCGGGAAGGGCAACATGACGGATCAGTTCTAGTGAAGTGTCGCACCCGAGCACCTTGCCCGCCTCGACGTAGACCTTCGGGACGCTCCGGAACGCGGAGTACGTCGCGATCAAGATCGGGAAGAACGCTCCGGCAAAGATGACGAATCCTGCTGCCTGGGTGGTGAGCCCGAACCAGATGATGGCGAACGGGATCCAGGCGAGCGGTGGGATTGGGCGGAGGATCTCGATGATCGGGTCGAGCAGGAAGTCCGCCACTCTGAACCATCCCATCAGGATCCCGATCGGGATGCCGAGGAGGAGCGCCGCAATAAGTCCGATCCCAAAGTGCTCAAGACTTGCCGTGATATCGGCAAGAAGGGTTCCGGACTCGAAGAGGTCAACGAACGCGATGGCGACGTCGGTGACGCTCGGGAGGATGAAGGATCGGCCGACGACGTATTCAGCGACGATCTGCCAGATCACTGCAGCCACAACGAGCGCTGTAATGCCGAGTACTCGTTTCTTTGTTTTAAGGTTCATGTCTCTGTTCCATTGCCTGATTTTTCCTGTCGGAAGGTGTGGTATGGGCCGCATCTCTCCGGGAGTTTCTCCCTTATTTCATCAGCATCTCGCTAAAAGATACTTTTGGCGGTAAAAATGAGTGGGGTTTAGGAGTTACGCCTGAGCCTTCTCGTAGAATGAGAGATCGAAGAGGTCATCCTGTGTCAGGGGTTTGTTGATGTAGCCAAGTTCATACTGGAGGTTCGTGTACTCGACGACCGACTCAGTAATGACGTTCGGATCAGCGGTCCAGGTGCCGTCCCATTCCTCAAAGGATGCCTTCACGGTCTCGACGTTCTGACCGGTCTTGTTCGAGTAGAGGGCTGCGGCCTCGTCCTGGTGCTCAAAATTGTACTCCGTCGCCCTGATGTGCGTCTTCACGATCTGCTCGACGAGCTCAGGGTGCTCGCGGATCAGAGAACCGCTCGCCACGAGGACACAGCAGGCGTGGTCTTTCATCATCTCGCCCGAGTGCACGACGGTCCTTCCCACGCCTTCCGCTGCGATGATGGATGGGGACGGGTGGGGAAGGAAGACGCCGTCGACCTGGCCTGCGGAGATTGCGGTGGTTGCGGCGCCGGGGTCCATGGGGACGATGTTGACGCTTGCCGGGTCGACGCCGTTCTCCTCAAGCCAGGTCCGGAGGATGGTGTCCTGGATGGTTCCCGGCGGGAAGGTGGCTATCTTCTTGCCGACGAGATCTGCAGGGCTCGAGTAGGACACATCGTTCCTGAGCACGAGGTCGGACCCTTGGGTCTGCACCGCTGCAATGATCTTGGCATCAAGTCCGCTGCTCACGGCTGCGATGAACGGGGCGGAGCCGACGTAGGCGATATCAAGGTCGCCGGCAAGCATCGCCTGCATCTCGGGCGCACCGGTCCCGAACTGGTAGTCGGTCACCTGCGTGATACCGTAGGGCGCGAGGTCTTCCTGCCACCATCCCTTCTCCATCGCGGTGGTGTGGGCGACCTGGTGGGTGCTTGGCTGGTAGCCGATGCGCAGGTGCGTTACATCGCTGGTTCCGGTGCACCCGGCAGCAAACGTGAACGCCGCGACCAGGGCCACGGCCAGGAGAATTGCGGTTACTGCTCTCATGAGTCTCCACCTAAAAGTAACTGTATATGGCCTAATCTTCACGCTATGGGTATATAGTATTGTCGAAAATTGACAATATTATTATACCATAGTTGAAAATCCTGCAATTTATTTTTCCTTATGTTGACAATTTGTGTGGTAGAAATCGGTCGGGAGGTATGCTTGCGTATGGCTGGCTGCCGGCGTGGGCCGGGAACTGGTGGGAAAAACCCGATACACTGGACCGTGGGGGCATCACAATATAGGGGGGAGGGGACAGGGGAGGGGGGATGCTCCCCCCCGTCAGCCCCACCCCCAAGCGTGATGTCCCCACGGAATCCGTGTCAGGTGGAGCCATATAGGTATCAGCACGTTTCAAGTTGTCCTGAACGGATGGCGGTTTTCGAGTGCGACGGTCGAAGGACCGGAGTTCGAGCACCGGGGGTGCGAGTTGCGATAGTCCGAAGGACCGGAGCTTAAGCACCACCAGATGAAAAACCGGTGAAAACCCCTGTATGGGTCTCGCATTATCGAAATGCGGCCGGCTGAAACGATTCAACGCTTGAGAGATGCCATCAGGTTCGCAGCCACGGGACTGCGCACCCCCGGATGAGGACCTGCCCCTCCTCCACTCGCCCCCCTTCCTCACCCCGTGCGTGGTTTTAATCTCTTCTCCGGCCAAACGGTACAGACAGGATTGTTGATAGAATGCGTTCGGATCAGATTCGGCAGGGCCGTCTCTCCGGCGAGCGTTCGGGCGATATCGAGCACTTCCTTGCATCGATGGAGGCCGACCGCTGGATTGCAGAGGCGGATCTCCTCGTGGATATGGCTCACCTCCTCGGGCTTCGCCGGCAGGGGATCATCGACGAGGCTCCGGCCCGGGCGCTGATGGCGGCGCTCCTCGATCTTCACGATCATGGTATCCCAAAGGAGGCGTTCGACGAGAAGTTCGAGGACGTCCACGCGGGCAAGGAGGCCTACCTCATCGACCGAGTCGGGGAGGATTATGGCGGCCGCCTCCACATGGGGAGGTCGCGGAACGACGAAGTCGCTACCTGCATACGGATTCGGTTGAAACAGGAGATCATCGCCCTCGTGCGGTCGCTCACCGAACTCCGGCGGACCCTGCTCGACGTTGCCGCCGCCCATATCGAGACGGTGATGCCGGGCTTCACCCACCTCCAGCACGCCCAGCCCACGACACTGGCGCACTACCTTCTCGCCTACGAGCAGGCTTTCTCGCGAGATACGGCCCGGCTCCGGGAGGCATACGCCCGGTTGGATGTATCGCCGCTCGGCTCCGCGGCCTTTGCCTCGACCGGATTTCCGCTCGACCGCGCCTACACCGCGAGGCTCCTCGGCTTCTCCCGCCCGGCGCCAAACAGCATGGATGCGGTTGCCACTCGTGACTTTGCGATCGAGGTGCTCTCCGATGCCGCCATCTGCATGACGACGGCGAGCCGCCTCTGTGAGGAGCTTGTCCTCTGGAGCACTGCATTCGTCGGGTTCGTCCAGCTCGACGACGTCTACTGCTCCTCCTCCTCGATCATGCCCCAGAAGAAGAACCCGGATGTGGCGGAGATCATGCGGGCGAAGGCCGGGACGGTTGCCGGTGAGCTTGCCGCGGCGATCACGATCACAAAGGGTCTCCCCATGAGTTACAACCGCGACCTCCAGGAACTGACCCCGCACCTCTGGCGGGGAGTGGAGGCCGCCCGGCAGAGCATCCCGCTCCTCTCTGGTATGATCGGGTCTGCGACCTTCAATGTGGAGCGGATGGCGGCCGAGGCGGGAAGAGGCTTTTCTACCGCAACGGATCTCGCGGATCTTCTCGTCCGTGAGTATGGACTGCCCTTCCGCACCGCCCACCGGATCGTAGGGCGGGCGGTCAGGTATGGCTCGCTCGATCTGGCCACGCTCGATGCCGCCGCCCGGGAGGCTGCCGGCATCTCGGTCGTGGAGCTGGGGGTGACCGAGGAGAAGATCACCACGGTGCTCGACCCACGCCATGCCGTCGCGCTGCGCAGCATCACCGGCGGTCCGGCGCCCGCAGCGGTCGCGGTGCAACTCTCCGAGCAGAAAGACCTTCTTGCCCGCGACGCGGCATGGGTGGAGGAGACCGACGCGGCGTTATCAAACGCCTTTAGAGACCTGATCCTTGAATCACGGAGGTTTGCAGCATAATGGAGACGCTTCTGACTGGAGACCTGGTGCGCTACGCGAAGGGTGCGGTCACGATCACCGGGACCTACATTGCCGAACGAGATGGAATGGCCGTCATCAAACTGAAGAGCGGCTACAATATTGGAGTATCCCCCGAAAAACTAGAACTGATCGAACGACCCGCTCCGCAACCGCCGGCAGGCGCCGGGGTGGTCATCCAGAACCCGGGCCTTCCGGAGCTCGCCATCATCTCCACCGGCGGGACGATCGCAAGCAGGGTGGACTACCGGACCGGGGCGGTGATGAGCCAGTTCTCGGCAAACGATATCCTGCGGGCGATCCCGGAACTCGGCGATCTTGCCCGCTATCGCGATCGCCAGATTGCAAACATCCTCTCCGAGAACATGCGCCCCGCCCTCTGGCAGGATCTTGCCCGGGCAATCTATGAGGAGATCCGGGCCGGCGCCGCCGGGGTGATCGTCACTCACGGTACCGATACCATGACCTACTCGGCCGCAGCGGTCAGGTTCATGCTCAAGACTCCGGTGCCGATCGTCTTTGTCGGGTCGCAGCGGTCCGCCGACCGCCCGAGTTCCGACAACGCCATGAACGCCCTCTGCAGCGCTGCGGTCGCTACCGGCGACCTCGGTGAAGTGGCGGTGGTGATGCACGCAACGACGAGCGATGACCGCTGCGCCGTCCATCGGGCGACGCGGGTAAGAAAGATGCACACCTCCCGGCGCGACGCCTTCCTGAGCATCGGGATGGAGCCGCTTGGCTACGTCGACTACCCGTCCCTCTCAGTCACCCTCTCGGACGAGGCGGTCCGGCGGGGTGCAGAAAACCTCGAGATCCACGATGCGCTCGAGGAGCGCTGCGCTCTCCTCCACTTCTATCCCGGAATGCCTCCTGCGGTCCTTGATGCCTTTGAGGGCTATGCGGGACTGGTCATATCGGGGACCGGGCTAGGACATGTTTCGACAGAGTGGATTGCCCCGCTCCAGGAGATGATCGATGGCGGGACGACCGTCGTCATGACCTCCCAGTGCCTGCACGGCCGGGTCTGCGACCGTGTCTACAACACAGGCAGAGACCTTCTTGCCATCGGCGTCGTTGAGGGGGAGGATATGCTCCCTGAAGCGGCGCTCGTGAAACTGATGTGGGTGCTCGGGAATGAGAACGATCCTGAGAAGGCACGTCTGCTCATGCAGACCGATCTTGCGGGTGAGATCCGGCGGAGGTCGCTATAATGGACTACAAAGAACTCGGGCTCAAGGCCGGTATCGAGATCCACCAGCAACTCGATACGGCCGAGAAACTCTTCTGCCGCTGCCCCACGTGTCTGCGGGATATTGACGAGCGGACCGGGGAGTTCTACCGTTACCTCCGGGCGACGGAGAGCGAACTTGGAGAGATCGACCAGGCGGCACGTGAGGAGATGCGGCTTGTGCGGAAGTTCTGCTACTACACCTACGATACAGTCTGCCTGGTGGAGCACGACGAGGAGCCCCCGGCCCCGATGAACCCCGAGGCGCTCGAGATCTGTCTTACAATAGCAAA
>NZ_LFRO01000033.1:46836-54031 GCF_001512385.1 Methanoculleus sp. DTU007
GCCGAGGTTGCCGAGTACATCGGGATGGTCCTCCGCTCGACCGGCCGGGTGAAACGGGGGCTTGGGACGATCCGGCAGGACATCAACGTCTCGATCGCGGACGGCGCCCGGGTGGAGATCAAGGGTGTCCAGGACCTCGATCTCATCGCCGAGGTGGTCCGCCGTGAGGTGCAGCGGCAGACAAACCTCCTTGCCATCCGCGACGAACTCGTAAAGCGGGGCGCCCGGGTAGACCACAACGTCATCGACGTCACTTCCATCTTTGCCGAAACGAAATCTTCTATCTTGAAGAAGGCGAAGGCCATCCTCGCAGTCAAACTCTGTGGGTTTGCAGGACTGGTCGGACGGGAGATCCAGCCCGGCCGCCGTCTTGGAAGCGAGATGTCGGACTACGCGAAGAAGTGCGGGGTCGGAGGGATCTTCCACACCGACGAGCTCCCAGCCTATGGCGTCACGGCAGAAGAGGTGGCACGCCTGCGCGAGTTCGTCGGTGCCGGGGAGAACGACGCGGTCGTCATCGTGGCGGCCGGGCGGGAGCGTGCCGGCTGTGCGATCGAGCAGGTGCTGATCCGCGCGGAGATGGCTCTCTCCGGGGTTCCCGAGGAGACTCGGAAGATGCTTGAGGGTGGAAGTACAGCTTACATGCGCCCGCTCCCGGGAGCCGCCCGGATGTACCCCGAGACCGATGTCTTTGCGGTCACGATCGATGCGGACCGCTGGGAGAGCATCAAGGTCCCTGAACTCCTCACCGACCGGGCCGCCCGGTTCGTCCGCGAGTTCGGGCTTGATGAGGCTCTGGCACGGCAGGTGGCGTTCTCCGAGAGACTGCCGCTCTTCGAGAAAGCGGTCGCCGCCGGTGTCCGTCCCACCCTCGCGGCCAGGACACTCCTTGCCACCTGCCGCGAGCTTGCCCGCGACGGCGTTGCCGTCGATCGGGTGAGCGAGGGCGAACTCCTTGCCCTTCTCGTGGCGGTCGAGGCCGGTCGGGCTGCAAAGGAGGCGATCCCGGATCTCATCACCGAACTCGCGCGGACGGCAGACGGTGCGGTTGGGGGACCGGAAGAACGGGTGAATGCGG
The DNA here is from genome assembly GCF_001512385.1 of Methanoculleus sp. DTU007. Classification (NCBI taxonomy): domain Archaea; kingdom Methanobacteriati; phylum Methanobacteriota; class Methanomicrobia; order Methanomicrobiales; family Methanomicrobiaceae; genus Methanoculleus; species Methanoculleus sp. DTU007. Next base: position 47,915 of record NZ_LFRO01000033.1, read on the forward strand.
CTATCGAGAAGGTGAGTCCTGCAGTCTCGCAGGCCGATGTTGAGGCGATCGTTCATCGTATCGTAACCGAACGGCAGGAGTTTGCCCGCGAGAGGGGCATGGGCGCGCTTGGCCCCCTGATGGGTGTCGTCATGCAGGAACTCCGGGGAAGCGTGGATGGAAAAGTCGTCAGCGAGATCCTTCGACGAGAGCTAAAGCAGTTGCTCTCCTGATCTGCATTTGCTCTCTATCGGGACCGGCCCTGGCCGGCTCCCGGTAACTTTTATCAACGGGTCTGCTCATAAATATAAAGGAGTTTTATCATGGGAAAGACAGGAAGCGTTCTATGGGCCCAGGTTAAGGGCGTGAAGGGACAGATACGGCTCGTCCCTGCAAGTGAAGGCGAAGTGAAGAAGCCCGGTCCGAACCAGCGGTTCAAGCCTGCGGCGGACATCTACAAGCGGACAAGCAGAGATGGGCAGGACCCGCGGCGCGGTGGCCGGGGTGGACGTGGCCGGAGCGCAAGCGGGAGCGGGCGCGGCAGAGGTAGTGCCCCCACTATGGACGTGCGGGTACGCCGGTGCATACGGCGCGCCAAAGTGTCGGCTCTCGGAACCAAGCAGAAATCGAGATAATTGGGTCTCCTCTTCTCCTTCAATACTTTTTATACTTGCGAGTTCCAGTATGTGGTATGGATCTCAAAACCGCCATCAAGACCTATCAGTTCGCCGAACGGGCGAAATCTGAGCTGGTTGTCGGATCGCAGTTGATGACTGCCCTGATCCAGTTCCCAATCCAGGAGAAACCCGGTGGGAAGCGGATGCTTTTGATGGTGCTCGAGTCTATTCGCTCGGAACTCGATTTTGCTTATGGCGATACCGGGAATGGCGAGTTTAAGAAAGCCATCGACCACCTCAACGAAGCGATCAGCCTGACCGAGAGCATGGAACTCGGCACTGCTTCAGAGAGGATGGGCCGAGCCGTCAGCGCCGTTACAACTGCAGCCCAGGCCGCGTGGGAGACGCTCAAAGAGCATGAACTCATCTGATCTCCTTCACTTTCTAAAGACGCGGTCGTCGGTCCGGAGTTACTCCGCAGAGCCGCTCGAACCGGAGGATATCGAGTATATCCTTGCCTGTGCGAGTACGGCGCCGAGCGCCGGCAACCGTGAGTCCTGGGACGTTGTTCTCGTCACCGATGAGGATCTCCGGATGGATCTTGCACTTGCGGCCTTTGAACAGCAGCAGATCCAGGATGCGCCTGCGATCTTTGTGGTCTGCGCAAACTACGTTCGGTCTATGTCGCACTATGGGGAGCGAGGAATCCTCTATGCACTCGAGGACGCCACCATTGCCTGTACGTATATGATGCTCGCCGCACACGCCCGGGGTCTGCACTCATGCTGGACAGGGGCGTTCAGCGACGACGATATCCGCGAGATCCTTGGTCTTCCGCAACACGTCCGGCCGGTCGCGCTTCTCTCTGTGGGCAGGGGGACGCCACCGCTCGAGCCCATGGAGCGGATGCCGGTGAATGAGCACCTGCACCGTGAGACCTGGTAGGAACTACATTGGAGAGATTATGCCGGATTATTTGGTTACGCTTGAGTCAGCGTGGATAATTAAGGATGTTAAATCCATGGACGATGCCGTGAGCATCGCAATCAGCGAGGCGGGGAAACGGCTCAACCCCTCGGCAAAGTTTGTTGAGATCGAGGCGGGGATGGTCGCCTGCCCTTACTGTGAGGGAGAACTGAACACCGCTCTGGTCGTGGCGAATACCGCCCTGGTTGGGCTTGTGCTCCAGATGAAGGTCTTCCGCGCGGAGTCTGCGGAACATGCAGCAAGGATTGCAAAGTCGGTCATCGGGAAAGCGCTGCGCGATGTCCCGCTGAAGGTTCAGGATGTGCAGGAGATATGATAGCCGTCGTCGGGCATACGGCCATTGATCACCTCTTCCGGGTCCCGAAGATCCCGGGAAGACATAATTCGACCTATATCATCGGTCATGACGTCTACTTCGGCGGCGGAGCGGCGAACATCGCTGCCGGGATTGCGACGCTTGGCGAGCGGTGCCGGCTGGTCTCCTCGGTCGGCGGGGACTTTCCGGGCAGCGACTACGACCTCTGGATGCACAATCTCGGGATCATGCAGGACTTTATCCTGGTCAAAGACGCCCGCACCGCGACCGCGTATGTCTTTACGGACGATGACGGCGACCAGGAGACCTTCTTTGAGTGGGGCGCGTCAGTAGCGTTTGCCAAGGCCGAACCTCCCGCTCTCGACTTTGTCCATATGGCGACGGCCGACCCCGATTACAATGTCCGGGTAGCCCAGAAGAGCAAGTTCGCCTCCTTCGACCCGGGTCAGGACCTTCTCCGGTATACCCCCGATCAACTTGAGATCATCCTTGCGAATATCGATATCCTCTTCTCAAACAATCACGAGATGGACCGGATGTGCGATATGCTGGGGCTGGAGCGGGAGGCGCTTGTCGCATCGGTCCCGATGGTGGTCACGACCCGCGGGGCAGAGGGGAGCCTCCTCTGCATGGACGGCGAGGAGCACCATATTCCGGCCGTCAAGGTGAACGCCGTCGATCCCACCGGGGCCGGCGACGGCTATCGGGCCGGGTTCCTTGTGGCGTTTGCGAGGGGTTACGCGCCGCTCGACTGCTGCCGTGTGGGGGCGGTAGTATCATCCTTCGTCGTTGAGAAGGCCGGCACTCAGACGAACCTCCCGGACTGGGACAAAATGCTCGAACGGTATCGGAAGGTCTTTGGCGAGATCGGAGAAACATTTAACTGAGTTATGGGGTATGTTACACAGTTTGCCGGCGCAATCGTGCCGGCTCCTGCCCCCGGTATGAGAGCGGCAGCGGGGGGCGGCTGATGGACTCCGGCCCCGATGTGCGCGTCGAGGGGCTTACCCGATACATCTTCTCGGCCCCCTCCTGGCCGCGTTCACTTGCGCTCATCGTTGTGCTCGGCTTCATCATCGATGCCGCCACCTACCGGGCGGGGAACGAGTTCTTCCTGCTCGGCACCCTCGGCTTCTCGGTCCCGGCACTGATCGCATTCCTGCTGACAGTTCCGCTGGTGCAGGCATCCGGCCGACTGATAACCTGGAACCGCTCGGCTCTTCTTGCGCTGACCTGTACGGTTCTCTCGGTTATCCTGAGCCTCTCGCCGATTCTGGTGTTCGGTCGCGGCATCCTCCCCTCCCTCTACGCGGTCGCACTCGGCCTGACCTCCGGCCTCCGGCTGCTGGTCCTTGTTGCCGTGGCCGACTACCGGGTAGGCCGGATGGTTCCCCCTGCGTTTCTTCAGGGGGCTGCAGGGATAGCGGTAGGTGCCTGGCTCTTTGATCCAGGATTCGTCCCCTATGCCCTCCTCCTCCAGGTAGTCTTCGGTCTGATCTTCGTCTTCCTGATCTGGCTCATCGAGCGGCCGCTAAAGCGCGCTTTTCAGATCAGCGGGCTTAACTTCCTCAATACCTTCATCGCCCACCTGACCGACGGCTCAAAGAATATGGAGGACTTCTTCCGGGAGATCGGCGAGGAGGTCTATGTCCCGCAGGTCTCGCTCTTCTTCTCCCGGGAGTCGGGAAAGGACGTCCTTTTTACGGTCCCGAACGTCCACCCCGGCCCGATGGGCGACGTCGGCGGCGGCAACCTCCCCCGAATCCTCCATGACACGTTCCCCGAGGAGACGCTGGTCGCCCACGGTTGCGCCACGCACGATTTCAACCTGGTCTCGGAGAGCGAGATCACGAAGATCGCCCGCGCCGTTGATGCGTCCCGAAAGGATGTCACCTTCACCGGGACTGCGAGCCCCCCGGTCAGGGTCAGAGCGGGATCGGTATCGATCCTCTGCCAGCGGTTCGGGGATGCCCTCCTGATGGTGAGCACCCGCTCACCTGAGCGGACGGAGGATCTCGATTACTCGATAGGCCTTGCCATCATGGCCGAAGGGCGGTGCGCCTTCTCAGAGGTCGCTTTCGTGGACGCCCACAACTGTATGATCAGTGTGGAGTCCCCTGTCCTCCCGGCAACACGGGTCGCGACGGAGTACATCGCCGCAGCTCGAGAGGGGTTCCGGGTCGCAAAGGATATCCCCTGTGGGCCGCTCGCGGTTGGGGTCTCCCACGTCCGGGTCCCGTTCACCCGCGAGCAGGGGTTTGGGTCGCTCGGGGTGCAGGTGCTGGCGACCGAGGTCGGCGGGAGGCGGGCGGCCTATGTCCTGATCGACGGGAACAACATGGCCCCGGGTGTTCGGGAGCGCCTGCTCTCCGTGGCGCTCGCCCACGTCGATGAGGCCGAGATCATGACCACCGATACCCACACGGTGAACACCGTCAGCGGCAAGAACCCGGTCGGCTACAGGGTGCCGGTGGAGGAGATCGTCCCATATGTGGAGAGAGCGGTCACCGAAGCGGTCGCCGATCTTGCGGCCGCCCGAGTCGGGGCGGCGACGGCCTCGTGCGAGGGGATCGTCGTCTTTGGGTCGCAGCGGGTCTCGCAGCTTGCAAGCACCGTGAATGCAATGCTTGCGTTCATCGCACCCATTAGTTTCATGATCCTCGTCCTTGCGTTTCTGCTCTCGGTCTTCCTCTACATCGCCCTCCAGTAGGGCGAAATCCCCGGCATTTTTCTCTCTATACGCCCAAACCTTCATCATGAGTTACCGGTTCGCTGGTCGGATGGGACGGATTCCTGAGTCGTTCCTCGACGAACTCTTCCGGGTCTCGGGAGCGCCCGGGGTGATAACGTTTGCCGGCGGTCTGCCGGCCTCGGCCTACATCGATGTTGCCGGGATCCGGGAGGCGGCCTGTGAGGTCTTTGATGAGATGGGCAGCAAAGCCCTGCAGTACACGACGACGGATGGCTACCTGCCGCTCCGGGAGTTCATCGCCGACCGCTATCGGCAGCGACTTGGTCTTCCGGCGAGACCAGAGGAGATCCAGATCGTGAACGGCTCACAGCAGTGCCTGGATCTCGTCGCAAAGATCTTCCTTGACCCGGGCGACGCCGTCGGGATGGAGCGGCCCGGCTATCTCGGGGCGATCGAGGCCTTCTCTCTCTACGAACCGGTGTTCCACGCAGTCCCGCTCGAGGAGGATGGGCCGGACCTTGCGGCGTTTGCATCGCTCGTCCGGGACTATGCGCCGAAGTTCTTCTACGGTATCCCTAACTCTCAGAACCCCTCGGGGAGGACGTATTCGCAGGATAAACGCCGCGGTATCGCGGAGATCCTGGATGGGACGGATACGGTCTTCTACGAGGACGACGCTTTCGGGGAACTCTTCTTCGACGGGAGGCCGCGGCTGCCGGTGAAGCGTTATCTGCCGGAACAGACGGTGATGACCGGGTCGTTTTCCAAGATCGTCGCCCCCGGGATGCGGATAGGCTGGATCTATGCGCCGGAGCCGATCCTTCAGGAATTCAACGTTGCAAAACAGGCGGCCGACCTTCACTCGAACTTCCTCTCCCAGGTGATCCTCCACCGCTATCTCGTGACACACGATCTCGACGCCCATGTCCGCCGCGTTGCGGCGGTCTACGGGGAGCGCTGCCGGCTGGTCTGCGACCTCCTCGACGACCTGATGCCGCCGGGGATGACCCACACCACGCCTGAGGGCGGGATGTTCATGACCGCGACCCTGCCGGACGGTCTCTCGTCGATGGAGGTCTTCTACGAGGGAATCAAGGAGGGCGTCGCGGTCCTTCCCGGGGTGCCGTTCTACGTCGACGGCGGGGGAGAGGATACGATCCGGCTGAACTTCTCGGCGGCGTGTGAGGAGGAGATCGTCGAGGGGATGCACCGGCTGGCGAGGGTGGTCCGGAGGCTGGAATGAGAAACTGCGCGAAGCCGGGCGCGCGAGGGATACCGCGTCATCGGGCGAAGATGCCTGATTGTAGCCTCTAAGAGGGCCGAGCCGCTTCGGGACGCGTCTCCAATCATCCGTGCTCGGCCTTCAGATCACCTCCGGCTCCGGGGTTATGGCGGGGGAGGTTGCCGGACTTGATCTTCGCCAGAGACCCCGCCGGGCGTCGGACTTAATACCTTCGGTTGACAATAGGTACAGGATCCTTTGAGCGAGGGTAGCTAAGCCTGGCCAAAGGCGCCGGACTTAAGAT
>NZ_LFRO01000046.1:0-39789 GCF_001512385.1 Methanoculleus sp. DTU007
GGGTGAGACGGTCACGTTCGCAATCGTGTCGACGAACTGCACGCCGTATTTCCAGACTATGGAGCCCGAACTGGCGGCGACATCGGGTGAGACCGATGGTGACGGGTATGCGATCGTAGAGTTCCGGCCAGGCGCGTTCACGACCGACCGGAACGATCCGCGCTGGAGCGACACCGCGACCGGGACGGCGACTGTCCGGGCGACGTGGGGCAACATCAGCCGGGATATTGTCCTGACCTGGAAGAACTACCCCTACCTCTCGGTGGAGACTGAGGTATCTCCCGAGACGGTGGCCGTGAACGATACGGTCGACGTCACGATCCGGGTGAAGGGCGACGGCTGGGCGCTCCAGCCGGATCCGATCGATGTGGTGCTGGTGATTGATCGCTCCTCAAGTATGACGGGAAAAGACGTGTGGCCGTCGAGGATAGCGGCAGCAAAGTCCGCGGCACAAATTTTTGTTGGGGAGATGAATCAAGACCGGGATCGGATTGGTCTTGTATCGTATAGCAAGAAGACTTACAAAGATCTGCCGTTGACCGATGATTATTCGGGAGTGAACGAGACTATTGAGGGGCTCAATACCAAGTCCGGGACGGGCACGCGAAAAGGGCTGTATGTCGCTATTCAGGAGATGGTCGACAATAAAAATTCGGATCCCGATGCCGTACACGCCGTGGTCCTGATGACTGACGGTGAGTACAACTATTACGGCGACCCGCTTGCCCGTGGCAACGGTTATACAGTGGATTTTTTCGGGTGGGGATCCTCGAACGATTATACAATCTTCCCTGATCTCGGGGGCCAGCAGAATCTAGCGGACTACGCGAAAAACAATGGCATCCAGCTATACATGATATCGTTCTCGAAGGACCTTAGCGAGGGCGATCATACATGGGAGACGATGGATACCCTTGCGGAGGAGACCGGCGGCAAACATTATCATGCAGACACCGCTGAGGAGCTTGCCCAAGTTTACACCGAGATCGCCGGCGAACTCAAGACCGAGGCCGGCGTCGATACCGAACTGGACGTCGTCTTCGAGAACGTCGAGGTGAACGGGAATTTCACCTCCGGAACCGGTGTGTTCGACTATGTCCACGAAGACGGGGTATCGACCACCATCGAGAGCTGGGTCGACAACGAAACAGGGCACCATGAGATCATCCCCCGCTATACCCGCGACGACACGCCGAACTGGACCGCGTCGAACCCGCACCTCCCCTTCAACATCGGCACCGTGCGCCTCGGCCAGACCTGGGAGACGACCTTCAGGCTTGCGGTGAAGACGGAAGGCAACATCAATGTCTTCGGCCCGGGTTCGACGATCTCGTTCAACAACGGCACCGATACATTGGCGCTCCCTGACACCTTCATCACGGCCTATCCGCTGAACAACACGGGATTGGACTTCCGGAGCCTTGAGATCAGCAACCTTCGATTCACCGGAGTGGAGCCGGTCACCGAATTCCTCCCGGTCGCCTGGGATCTCAATTATACCGGTCTCTATACCGTGACGGAGGATCTCTTCTACTCCAACAATAACGGCTACTCCTGGGTGAAGTTCGACACGCGCCACGCTACGAACACGACAACGCACGATACATCCACGCTGGACGTGCGCGGTCTTCCTGCCGGCAAGTACATCATCAGGGTTACCGGCTATGCGCCGGATACAGGGGATTCCTCGGCCTGGCTGGACCAGGAAGTGGTTGTTGGGACAAACCGGAGCGCGTACATCCAGATCCAATGAAAATTCCCCACTCCTTTTTTGAGGGGCGGATTTACCCATACTTGCAGCAATCAGGGCCAGGTTTTGGGGGTATCCCGCCCGGAGCTCCTGCACGACCAAAGACTCCCGGAGATGGTGCACAGCATCCGGGATGCACACCTTGTGCGCCCGAAGAAAAACGACGGACCCAGCGGGAATCGAACCCGCGTCCTTGGGTTCGAAGCCCAAGAGGATATCCTCTACCCTATGGGTCCCCTCTTTGATTTCTATCATAAGTTATTAAGCGTTTTTATACCAGTACATTGTACGATGATCCTCTCGTCCAGCGAAATCCTTCGCCGGCTCAAAGCCGGTGACCTTATCATCGATCCATACCATAGTGCGTCTCTGCAGCCCGCCTCCTACGACCTCCGGGTAGCCGAGGAGACCATACTCCCGCGCGGAAGATGCACCCTCGTCCCCTCGATCGAGCGGGTGGAACTCCCAAAAGACCTCGCAGCAACCCTCCGGTGCCGTTCGTCGCTTGCCCGCCGGGGCGTCCTCCTCGGTGGGGGGTTTGTAGACCCGGGATTCCGCGGCCAGTTGACGCTCTGCCTGACGAATGCCGGTGCTGAGGAGATCCGCCTTGCGGAGGGTGACCGGGTCGTGCAGATGATTCTCCAGGAAGTATTGAACGGCGATCGGCTATACGAGGGCCGATATCAGGACAGCCAGGGCGCGGTGCATTCACGATGAGTTCGTCGATACGTTCAGAAAGGAAATACCTTGAAATCCTGCGAATCCTTGCGGAATCGCACGAACCACTGGGCGCCAAGAGATTGAGCGAGAAGATGGCCGAACGGGGTTTCGTCTTGAGCGACCGCGCCGTCCAGTACTACCTCCAGTATCTCGATGAGATGGGATTCACCAGGAAAGTCGGGAATCGTGGCCGCCTCCTCACCGATGCCGGCGTGGCCGAGAGTGAGAGCGCGCTCGTCGACGAGCAGATCGGCTTTATCATATCAAGACTCGAACAACTCGCCTTTCAGAGCACCTTCGATCTCGAGACCGGTGCGGGGAGCATCGCCTACAACCTCTCCTTTGTGCGCGAGGAAGACCTTGAAGGGGTCACGGCCGCCTTCGACGAGGTGGCAAAAGCCGGCTATGGATTCCTGAACGCTTACCGCATCGTCGACTCCGACCCTCGCGTACCTGAGGGATATACAGGGATCATGACCGCCTGCAGCGTTACCCTGGACGGCATCCTTCAGAAGATGGGCATCCCGACGAGGCTTGAGTATGCCGGCAGGATCGCCATCGACAAAGACGGCTCCGCCGGATTCCTCGATCTCATCGGATATCGGGGGACCTCGGTCGATCCCCTCCACCTCTTTATATCCGCAGGCCTCACCTCGATCAATCGGCTTGTGACGACCGGATCCGGTGTAGGGCTCGCCAATATTCGTGCAGTCCCTGAGGCTGCACGAAACCGCATAGAGGCGGCTATCGGTCGGATGGAAGAGTATGGGTTCACCTTCCCCGCCGGGGGAGGGGTTGGGGAGTACAACCTTCCCAAACACCCCTATCGCCTATCCATCGTCTCGTTCAGCGGCATGAACATGATAGGCAACGCAATCGAGAAGGGCTACACCGTCAGGACGGAGATCGGCGCCGGGACCATACCGTTCGAACGGATGATGGATACTACATCCAGGTGATCCCGCCGTCACCGGGCTCATCATCTGGCTTCTTCTCACTCTCTCTCCGGCTCTTCGATTGGGCGGCCGGGTCGATCACCTGGAGTCGCCCGCGGGATGGGTCAAGCTCCTTTGGTTGAGTATTCGGGCGGCCGAGACGCAGGCCGGACTGGTCCAGCAGGGTATCCTTCGGCGCGGGAGACAGACCTCGCATGCGCAGGTTATGTTCATCAAAGGTCTTATCGCTCGGCCGCTGTACCCCACGATCCAGCGTGGCCCTGGTACCGGAAAAGGCCTCGTCCTTCGGACGCTGAACCGGTTGTATGGATGCGGTGTAGAGTGTTGCATCATCTTTCGGCACGGCCTTCTCGATGCTGATCCCCTTGGGATCGAAGATAGAGTTCTTTGGTGCAGGCACAGATGACGTGACCGAGGCGGACGCGGTGAGGTCAATCTCTCTTCCGCCCTGCTTAGGAGGGAGAATGATAGCGCCATCGTCTGATTTCTTCTCGGCTCTCGGAAGCATCTCGATGGTATCGTCGCTCCTCCTCACATTGCCCTGACCGCTGCCCGGCAGGGCAATCATCTCATCCTTCTCGGGTATCGATGATCCCGCCACGTAACCACTCTCCTCCAGATACGCCGACTCGAGAGGCGAAGCGATATACAGTTCATCCTCTCCCAAGGCGGCATCCGATGCCCTGGCTGCTTCCTCTTCGCGGAGTCGCTTCTCCTCTTCGGCTCTCAGCTGCTCTTCCTCGAGTTCAAGACGATACTCCTCCCGGATCTCCTTGAGTTCCTCGACGCGAGGTACGTTGAGCAGCCCCGACAGCACAATGATGATACCGACGAACGAAGTGTTTTTTACTGGATAATCACCGGATCGCATCTCAAGGCCGGCAATGCTTCGGTCAATCCACTTTCTGACTGTCTGAAACCCTTTCATCGAGAGTTCGGCAGAGGGGCCGGCAATCAGGACCAGAGCCTTGTTGGCGCTGGTTAGGTCGCAGGGGATCGATACCTCCTCGTAGACCGCTTTCTTTGCGAGCGAGACGATCCGGGCGGCTTTCTCCTGCGAGCCCTGGATAAAGTACTTCAAAGACTGCCTTCGGCGAAGGAAGTCCAGCCACGCGGCCGGCAGACGCTCGGTGGCGTAGCCGACCGCGACGAAGCCGCCCCCTTTTAAGGTGTTGAGGACCTCCCCGGCATCCAGGACAACTTCGGCAACGTCGAGCCCGGACTCATTGAACTCCCCGGCGCGGAGGAGGAGGCCGATCTGGCGGGCAATGCGCTCGTTGAGCATGCTGTAGTGTTCCCTTGGGTTGGAGATCAGAGGGAGCGGATTCCGGCGCAGTTGATCCATGATGCCCGTATTCTCCCTCTCAGCAGCTGCGGCCGCCTTGATCTTCTCCGACCAGGTCTGGTTGTCGAAGAGGATGACGGCATCGACGAGGTCCCTGAGCTGATCCAGGTCGTCAGCGGCTTTGGCCGAGACTCGTTTTCCCTCATTTAAGCATGGGAGGATGGCAAGTGCAAATATCGGCTCCACGTACGACTTGCGGAGTCTGTCGATGATGAGCGGAGCAATATCGATGATACTGCCCCCAAGCCCGCAACAGATGAGAATAGCATCGATCTCTATAGTATCCAGACTCTGGATGCGGTTCATCACCTCTTCGATATCGATCGCATACGTGATATCGTCGGGTTTCACGAGATCGATCTGCGGGAAGAAGATCCTCGCGGATTCTGGAAGGTGGCGAAGTTGAACAAGAGCATTCGGGTCGATATCAATTGCTGCTGCATTCATGCAGTAGACCTTGCTCCGTCGGTCATGGTCGTAGAGACTATCTACAACCCGTGACCCGGCTCCACCGAGCCCAATCGCCAGCACTCGCATATCATCTACCCCCTATCCTGAACCATTGCATGCCCGGAATGCCTCTTCATGCGGAGATGAGCGCGCATATCTCCTCAAACTACTGATGAATATGTGGGCGGGCGAAGATATACATTTCTGTACGTCCCCGAATGTGCAGGAAGGAACCTGTTCATAAAATAGAATATATTTAAAAATTCCGGTTTGTCTTTGCCCGGCTGGATCCTTCTGCCGGGTAAGGGAGGAGATATCGCGAATGCCCTGGAGAACACGTTACACCACTCCTTTTTGCACTATCTGTGTGGTACGTGCCGTTTAGTGAGCACAAAATGGTAATGTATATAACTCTCTGCACGTAACTACTCAATGAGGTGTATAGCCTTGACTACATATGGAATTGAATTTGTGCCCGGAGCAATCAATGTTAAGCAGGTGGTGAACTACACCAAGCTTGCAGAGTCGAAGGATATCGACTACGTTTGGATCACCAACCACTACAACAACCGCCACGCATACCCGACCCTCGCCATGATCGCGGCAAACACTGACACGATCAAGATGGGACCGGGAATCATGAACACGTTCACCGACACCCCCGCGGCCATTGCCTCATTCATGGCTACCTTAAACGAGATCTCCGACGGACGTGCCGTCCTCGGTATCGGGCCCGGCGACCTCTCGACCCTTCCCAAGCTCGCCATCGACCCCGTCAAGCCCGTCGCCCGCCTGACTGAGGGTGTCACCCAGATTCGCAAGCTCCTCTCTGGCGAAGAGGTCAAGAAGACCGGCAACATGGAGTTCTTCGACTACGACGGTGCCAAGCTGACCGGTGTCACCCTGCCCGGCAAGAAGGGTATTCCCATCTACATCGGTGCCCAGGGCCCCAAGGTCCTCGAACTCGCCGGTACGATCGGTGACGGCGCCCTGATCAATGCGTCCAACCCCAAGGACTTCGATGCCGCTATCCCGATCATCAAGGCAGCGATGGAGAAGGCCGGCAAGAAGAACTTCGACGTCGGCGCCTACACCGCCATGTCCATCGACAAAGACGAGAAGAAGGCCCGGAACGCCGCAAAGATCGTAGCCGCGTTCATCGCCGCAGGCTCCCCGCCCGCGATCCTCGAGCGCCACAACCTTGACATGAACAACGTCGCGAAGATCAAGGATGCGCTCGCACGCTTCGACTTCAAGGCCGTCGGCGGACTCGTCGGAGACGCTGAGATCGATGCCTTCACCATCGCCGGCACCCCCGACACGGTCAAGCAGAAGTGTGAGGACCTTGCCAAGGCTGGAGTTACCCAGATCGTCTTCGGCTCGCCGCTCGGCCCCGACATGACCAACTCCATCCGCCTGCTCGGCAAGTACATCATCTAAGACCGAAAAACACTCATCACTTTTTTCCCCGGCCACTCTGCAGAGGAGTTTGCTCCGCCGCTCCTGCCGGTATAGGGACCTTTCTTCTCTCTCAACCACGCCCCTGTCAGGGTTTTATACAATTGGCGCGCTAACTGGAGTACAAAGGGTCATGTTCACCACTCATGAGATCCGGACGGAACGAGGTATTCTTCAGTACCGCCGGGAGTCCCTCACCGGTATCCGGTGCAGGATCAGTCCCGTCCGGATAGAGCGGCAGATCGATTCCGCTCCTGCTCTGCCCGATTCGCGCGAACGTTGTCCGTTCTGCTCCGACGCCATAAACGCCTCCACCCCGACGTTTGGGGACGGGAGCCGTCTCCACTGCGGAGAGAGCGTGACGTTCCCGAACCTCTATCCTTTCGCCAAGCATCATGTCGTCACCGTAATCACCACCGAACATGAGCCGGGCCGCCTTAGCGCAAGGCACCTTGCCGACGCTATATCCGGCACGACACAGGCCATGATCCGGTCTCCGGGTTACGCGAGCATAAACTGGAACTACCTCCCTTCGGCCGGGGCGAGCATCGTCCACCCGCACCTGCAGGGTATCGTCGATGCAGAGCCTACCCGGCTTGTGGATCTTTACCTCTCTGCCGGGCGCCGCTACCTTGTCGACCATGGTCACCTCTACTGGGACGATCTGGTGGATCGCGAGCGCTGCTCCGAGCGGTTCCTCTTTGAAGATGAGATCTTCTGGTCTGCAAACCCGGTTCCCCTCGGTGAGCGGGAGATACGCGGAATTCTTCCGATATCGACGCTTGATGAATTTGAGCCCTACATAGAGCCGTTGGCTCGCGGGATCATCCGCATCATTGAGTTCTACCGGGACCTTGGCACATACGCCTTCAATGCCTCGATCTTCTTTGACGCCCCGGGAACTGCGGGCTGTGGTCACCGTGCATTCTGCTCCCTCATAGCACGGTTGAATCCCAACAGTCTCTCCATGTGCGACTCGGCGTTCATGGAGCGACTGCACCTGGAGCCGGTCATCCTGACGCTCCCGGAAGACCTCGGCGCACTCTTCCGTGAGAAAAGTTAATTCCGGGGCCTACCAACTCTTTTTCTATGATAGAGCCACGCGGATTCCTGATCGGCGGAGAATGGCGAACGAACAACGATATCCTGGATGTTCGGTTCCCGTACACCGGGGAGGTCGCCGGTCGGGTCTGCCTTGCCGGGAGCGAGGATATCGAGGACGCTCTCTGTTCTGCCGAACGCGGGTTCTCCGTCACGCGGCGCCTTCCCGCACACCGCCGCTCGGAGATCCTCTACGCGCTTGCCGATCTCATCCGGGAACGGGCCGCAGACCTTGCCCGCACGATCGTGCTCGAAGCGGGAAAGACCCGTGCCCTTGCCGAGAGCGAGGTCGTGCGTGCGCAGGAGACGATCGAGGTCTCCGCCGAGGAGGCGCGCCGGATCGACGGCACGATCCTTCCTCTCGACTGGAATGTGGCCGGGGAAGGGCGGATAGGCTGCCTCCGCCGGTTCCCGCTCGGCCCGGTGCTCGCGATCACGCCGTTCAACTTCCCGCTCAACCTTGCCTGCCACAAACTGGGGCCGGCCATCGCCGCCGGAAACTCCGTTATCCTCAAACCCGCGTCGGCCACCCCGATCTCTTCGCTGATGCTCGGCGAGATGGCGCTTGAGGCCGGGTTTCCGGCGGAAGCGCTCAGCGTCGTCCCCTGCCGCACCGATCTTGCGGAGCGGATGGTACGGGACGACCGGATCGCCTGTGTGAGTTTCACCGGGAGTTCGGCCGTCGGATGGCACCTCCGGTCGATTGCTGGCAGAAAACGCGTCGGTCTGGAACTCGGCGGAAACGCGGCCGTGATCGTTCATGAGGATGCCGATATCCCCTTTGCGGTCGATCGCATCGTTGCCGGCGGGTTCTCGAACGCCGGCCAGGCCTGCATCTCGGTGCAGCGGGTCTACCTCCATCAGCCGATTTACGAGGAGGCGCTCGGGCTGCTTGTCGAACGGACTCGTGCCCTTACCGTCGGCGATCCACGCGAACTAAAGACCGATGTGGGTCCGATGATCTCGGAGTCTGCCGCGGAGACAGCGTTTGCAAAGGTGGAGGACGCCATCGCAGGCGGCGCGAAGGTGCTTGCCGGAGGAACCCGCGACGGTCCGCTCTTTGAGCCGACAGTTCTCGTCGAGACGACGCCGGATATGGCAGTGAACCGGACCGAGGTCTTCGCCCCGGTGGTGACGGTCACCCCCTACGAGACCTTCGAGGAGGCGCTCGCGCTCGCGAACGACTCCGAGTACGGGCTGCAGGCGGGCATCTTCACCCACGATTCCCGAAGGATTGCGCAGGCGTTCGCGGAACTCCGGGTCGGCGGCCTGGTGGTCAACGACGTCTCGACGTTCCGGATGGATCACGCCCCCTATGGCGGGGTCAGGGGCTCGGGCATCGGGCGGGAGGGGCCGAAGTACGCGATCGAGGAGATGACCGAAGAGCGGATGAT
Source organism: Methanoculleus sp. DTU007 (assembly GCF_001512385.1). Classification (NCBI taxonomy): domain Archaea; kingdom Methanobacteriati; phylum Methanobacteriota; class Methanomicrobia; order Methanomicrobiales; family Methanomicrobiaceae; genus Methanoculleus; species Methanoculleus sp. DTU007. The sequence continues at coordinate 9,175 of NZ_LFRO01000046.1, forward strand.
GATCTTTTCGCCGTAGGTGGTTAGAACCAGATTTTGAGAAGGCCGAAGGCCTTTACTGTGCGGCAAACCGGGTGACCCGAGCGGGGAATATCCCCATGCAGTGGACCGTGGGACTATCACCATGGGGGGTGGGGACAGGGGAGGGGGGCTCGCCCCTTCGCACCTAACGGTGCTCGAACTCAGGGCGTTTCGCCCTTCGTTCCTCGAAACTCTTCGAGTTTCTCAAGCTCGCTTCGCTCGCACCTCGCACCTAACGGTGCTCGAGCTCCGGTCCTTCGGACCATCGCACTCCCCGTCGGCCCCTCCCCCAGATGGCGATATCCCCTTGAAAACCGTGTCAGTGTTACTGAGGAAAATACCACCCGTCGCCCGTCTGACCATCGTTCCTCGCCTAGAGATGGGTCTCGGGAACCCACACGTCACTTCATCGCCAACGAAGACAAACGGCCTACTCACTACCGGGTAGGACAATCTACAAACTCGAAAAAAGAAGTGGTGTCGAGGTTACTCGGGCTTGCTGATGAGAGCGGTCTTTGAGACGATCTCGCCGGTCTTCTTGTGCGGCTTGCGGATGACTCCATCCATGCCCTTTTCGAGCTCGCGTGCCTCCTCGCAGAGGAGCATGGCCTGGCGCATCATCTCGTGAGCGCTTGAGACGATCGGGATGTACTTCTCCCACTCCTTCGTCATGAAGCAGCCCTTGACGTTGACGCCTGCAACAGACTGGGCGATCTCGTAGGCGGCACGTGCCTTCGCGAGCGCGTAGGGGTTGGTGAACTCGCCCTCGACCGCCTTGTCGGAGGTCATGACGACCTTCGGGAGCACGAGGTCCGCACCCTTCTTGCCGGCCTTCACCTGGTCGATCACCTTGTCGAGCTCCATCTGCAGCTTGCGGAACGCGCCGGTGACGGAGAGGACCTTGATGAGGTTTCCGTTGTAGTCCGCCATCTCAATGGGGTCGAGGAACTCACGGCGGGCGCCGATCATGGAGTCGGCCTTCATGATGATGTAGCCGAAGTTGCTCGCCTTGAGTGCCTCGAACTGCTCCTTCTTGGAGGTGACGTCGTCGGTGATGACGATGCAGGGGATTCCGGCTGCTGCAAGGGCCTCACGGGCCTGGGTGGGTCCGGGGAGGATGCCGTTCGGGGAGACGACGATACAGAAGTCCGGGCCCCATGCCTTCATATTGCTGACGACGCGGTCGATATCCTCGGGCTGCAGTTTCGTACCGGAGGTCGCCATGAAAGTGATCATATCCTCACGGTCGGCACGCTCATCAAGAAGAAGCTCAGCCATTACACCACTGGCGATATTCCCCAGTTTTGCGATTCCTACTTTAACTACCACTTTATACACCTCTCAAAATTTGAGAACACGATAGTATCGCCAAGTTCTCATATAAACGTTTTGAAATTGCCCGTATGTCTGGTCCGTCCTTAACTAAGTTAAAGGAAAGTGTTTAAATTTAGATGATCAATATATAGGTGATGAAACAAGGTCTGCTTACCGATCGCCAGAAAGAAGTGTTGCGCTACCGGAAGAAAGGGTTGACCCAACAACAGATTGCAGAGATTATTCATACCTCAAAGGCAAACGTCTGCACCATCGAGAAAGCCGCGCTTGAGAATATCGCGCGTGCACGTGAGACGCTTGAGTTCCTCTACACCCTCGACGCCACGCACCTCTGTACGCTCCAGAAGGGCCTCGATCTCCTCAAAGTCCCTGAGATCATCTATGCTGAGGCCGAGAAGGTGGGTGTGAAGGTCAAGTATGACACGATCTCGCTTATAAACCGGATCCGGGACGCGAATCCCGAGCGGTTCAGGGGCCGGCAGGTCCGCGAAGACGTCGAGATCTACATCAACAACGACGGCGATCTGTACTTTGGATGATCCAGCTTCCGCCCCTGCACCCGCGCAGGTCTCGTGCCGGAGCGGCCGTGTTGGATCCATGATCCCTTATGGGGAGTCTGTCCGGCCGTGCACCTCTTTGTGGAGTGACGGCAGCCTTTCATTCACCCCCCCGAACGTTCAGTTTAGAGAATTGCCGCTTTAATTACAGTAGATGTCCGTTTCGCGTAGAGCGGTGCAGAATTCTATAACAAGATTTATATCTTATTTTAAGTAATGTTTAAGAAACCGCTCTACACATCTTCGCCTGATCCTGAAAGTCAGCCGGCACAGTATGTGCCTCTAATTGCCGGGATCCCTCTGGCTCCGCAATATCTGTGGACCAGATACGCGCGGCGGGGCGGTGTAGGGGGTATCAGTCTAAGCGAAGGTCGAACCCTCCTCCCGGAGGGCCGATGTCGATACGGAGTTGTGCTCGTCACAACGGGATGACAGGAGCTGGATCTGATCGAGACGCTGGGCCAACGCCTGTGCAGCGTGCCCGATTCCAGGAGAACGTTGCCTGGGAGCGTCGAAGAATCAGGATCTATTGGCGACGACTGGAGTGTGCCCGGTGCACACCGGGCCGGCAGTGGAGTGGGCGACAGGATTGTGCGGAGACGGATGTCTCTTGTACTCTCATATCTACTGCCTCCATCAACTGTTTCCCTTCACGCCCCGGTAGACGTACCGGGGTGTTCGATGTCTTGCCCCGAGTTACGGGTTCACCAGAAGAATCCATCGTGTCGGGTACCCCGGCACGGGGTTCGGCGCATGCATCTCACTACAACGCACGAAGGGTTGATTGAAACATGCCGAATATACACAGACCACGCAGAGGATCCCTCGCATACAGCCCGAGAAAGCGGGCGAAAAGTCCGGTTCCCCGATACGGCTCATGGCCTGAGCACACGGGTGCCCCGACCGTGCAGGGATTTGCAGGGTACAAGGTGGGGATGACGCACGTCATCATGGTTGATGACCGTAAAAACAGCCCCACCGAAGGCAAGGATATAATGGTACCGGTGACCGTGGTTGAGGTCCCACCCATGCGGGTGGCCGGCGTGCGCGCATACAGCGAGGACACCTACGGGAAGCACGCATTGACCGAGGCCTGGGCTACCGACCTCGATCCTGAGTTGTCCCGCCGTATTAACGTCCCGAAGAACCACGACACCGCTGCTGCCCTCGAAGCCATCAGGAATGCAATTGGCGAAGGTAAGGTCGTAGAACTCTATGCCCTGACATACACCCGGCCAATCGAGCTGACTGGTGTCCCGAAGAAGGTCCCCGACCTGATGGAGATGCGGATCGCCGGCGGAAGCCTCGACGACCAGATTGCCTACGCCGCAGAGATTCTCGGAAAAGAGGTCACAATCTCGAGCAACTTCGAGGTCGGCGAGTACGTCGATGTGACCGCCGTCACCACCGGTAAGGGTACGGAAGGCCCCGTCAAGCGCTGGGGTGTCCAGGTCAGGAAGCGCAAACACTCCCGCGGCGGCAAGAAGCGCCACATCGGGAACCTCGGCCCCTGGAATCCGCACCACGTCCGGTGGCAGGTGCCCCAGATGGGACAGATGGGCTACCAGCAGCGCACCGAGTTCAACAAGCGGATCTTGAAGATCGGCACCAACGGCGACGATATAACGCCGGCAGGTGGATTCCTCCACTACGGCCTTGTGCGTGGGCCCTATGTCCTGATCAAGGGTTCCGTCCCCGGGCCGAGCAAGCGGCTGGTCCGGATACGGCCTGCAATACGGAAAGATGAGCAGACCATCAGCGCACCGACGATCAACTTCGTCAGTACGCAGAGCAAGCAGGGGTGAGCAGCGATGAAGGCACAGGTTCGAACACTGACAGGCGAGATCAGCCACGAGATCGATCTCCCCGAGATCTTTAACGAAGAATACAGGCCCGACCTGATTAAGCGGGCTGTCCTCGCACTCCAGAGCACCCGGTTCCAGCCGCATGGGACAAACCCCTATGCTGGCATACGCACCTCCGCAGAGTCCTGGGGCAGCGGCCGGGGCGTCGCTCAGGTCCCCCGCCTGAAGAACGGCAGCAGGGCGGCCCGGGTGCCGCAGGCAACCGGCGGACGGGCAGCGCATCCTCCGAAGGTCGAAAAGGTCCTCATCAAGAATATCAACCGCAAAGAGAAGCAGAAGGCTCTCAGGTCCGCCATCGCGGCCAGCACACACCTGGACCTTGTCCGGGGGCGCGGTCACATCTTTGAGGGCGAACTTCCACTGGTCCTTGAGGACAAGTTCGAAGAGATCACCCGGACCAGCGACGTCATCTCGACACTCTCTGCTCTCGGGCTCTATGCCGATGTCGAGCGTGCAAGGAGGAGCAAGAAGGTCCGTGCTGGACGAGGCACCATGCGTGGACGCCGCTACAAGCAGCGCAAGAGCATCCTGATCGTCACCGGGAACGAGCCGCTCCGGGCAGCCCGGAACCTTGCCGGTGTCGATGCCGTGGCCGTCAACCAGCTCAATGCCGAACTCTTAGCACCCGGCACGCAGGCAGGGCGCCTGACGATCTGGACGGAGTCTGCAATCAAGAGACTGGAGGAGTTCTAAATGGTACTGAAATATCCCTTCGTTACTGAAAAAGCAACGATGATGCTTGAGGGCGAGAACAAACTCCAGTTTATCGTGCAGAGGAACGCCACCAAGCAGGATATCAAACGCGAGCTGGAGTCGACCTTCGAGCAGAAAGTGGCCGAAGTCCGCACCATGATGACCATGAAGGGCGAGAAGAAAGCCATTGTAAAGTTTGCGGATGAGAAAGCGGCTGAAGAGATTCTCAGCCGGCTGGGAATAATGTAAGGTGAGTGACGATGGCACATCGAATTATAGCACAGAGCCGCGGTAGAGGCGGCCCTTCGTACCGTGCACCGTCGCACCGGTATAAAGCCGACCTGAGACATGCGGGGAAGAATACTGCTCTGACGTCCGGAGTGGTTCTCGATATCGAGCATGACCCGTCCCGCCACGCACCGATCGCCCTTGTCAGGCTTGAGAGCGGCGAGAAGGTATATGTCCTTGCCACTGAAGGGCTCGGCGTAGGGGATGGACTCTCCTGGGGACCAGGCGGTGAGGTGAAGAACGGAAACACCCTTCCGCTCCAGGAGATCCCGGTCGGTGCGTACGTCTGCAACATCGAAGCTCGGCCCAACGACGGCGGTAAATTCGTCCGCTCGAGCGGTGTTCAGGCTCTCGTCATCGGCAAGTCTGAAGACGGCCGTGTCGGTGTTCGGATGCCGAGCGGCAAGAACAAGTGGTTCAACGGTGCCTGCATGGCAACCGTCGGTATCGTTGCTGGCGGCGGACGGGGTGAAAAGCCGTTCGTCAAGGCAGGAAAGAAAGCCTTCCACGTCAGGTCCTCCGCTGAGAGATGGCCCCGTGTTAAGGGTGTCTGCATGAACGTCATCGACCACCCGTTCGGTGGCGGTGGTCACCAGCACTGCGGACGGCCAAAGACTGTCTCCCATGGGACCTCGCCTGGCAGAAAAGTGGGACACATTGCCGCCCGGAGAACCGGCAAGTGGAAGAAGTGAGGGATGAAGCATGGCAAAGAAAGCACAGAAGCGAATGCCGCGGCGGCGAGAGGAATTCACCTATCGCGGCTATTCCATTGAGGATCTGCAGCAGATGGCTCTCACCGAACTGCTGTCGATCATGCCGTCCCGGGCACGCAGGAAGTTTAACCGCGGTCTCTCAAGGGAGCACGAGAAACTCCTCTCCGACATCCGGTCGGGGGACGAAAACATCCGCACCCATCTGCGTGACATGGTTGTCATGCCCGAGATGGTCGGCAAGACTATCCTGGTCCACAACGGTAAGGAGTTCCAGAAGGTGGAGATCCAGCCTGAGGCGGTCTTCCACTACCTTGGAGAGTTTGCACTGACCCGCAAGAAAGTTACCCACGGCAGCGCTGGTATCGGTGCGACCAGGTCGAGTAAGTACGTACCACTGAAGTGATGGCTATGGCAAGGACAGAATACTCTGCAAAGATTGTGGGCGAGAACGTCGCTCGTGCAAAGGCGAACGAGCTCCCTGTCTCCCCCAAGCACTCGATTGAGATTGCCAGGTTCATCCGGAACATGACCACCACCGAGGCAAAGGCATACCTCACCGACGTGGTGGCATTAAAGAAGGCTATTCCCTTCAGGCGGTTCAAACGGAACGTCGCCCACAAGCGCGGCCTCTCAAAGTGGCCCGCAGGGCGGTACCCGGTCAAGGCTGCGGAGGCATACATCAAGTTGCTTGAGTCCGTTGAGAAGAACGCCGAGTATATCGGTCTCGATACCGGGAAACTCAGGATCGACCACGTTGCTGCCAACGCTGGCCGTGGCCTTCGGGCGTTCTTCCCACGTGCAATGGGCCGCGCCACCCCGAAGCGCAGGGAGACCGTGAACATCGAGATCATCGTGAGCGAGGTGGCGTAATGGCGACCGAGAAGAAGTTTATCATGGACGGTGTCCGCAACGTCTGCGTCGAGAAGTTCTTGGCGAACGAACTCAAGCGGGCGGGGTACGGCGGCATGGACATCACCCGGACGCCGCTTGGTACCCAGGTGACCATCTTTGCGGAGAAGCCCGGTATCGTGATCGGAAAGGGCGGTAAGCAGGTTCGGCAACTCACCCAGGACCTTGCCACCACCTATGGTGTTGAGTCCCCGCAGGTGGAGGTCCAGCAGATCCAGAACCCCAACTTCAACGCCCAGATCATGGCGGAGAGGCTGGCAAACGCTCTTGAGCGCGGTTGGTACTTCCGGAAGGCAGGACAGAGCACGATCCGTCGCGTGATGGATTCCGGTGCGCTCGGCTGCGAAGTCGTCATTTCCGGGAAACTGACCGGGGCCCGGGCGCGGACCCAGAAGTTCACCGAGGGTTACGTCAAGCACAGCGGCGAGCCCAGCGAGACGATCGTCGAGACGGGCTATGCAATTGCCGTCAAGAAACTCGGGACCATCGGTGTCCAGGTTAAGATCGTCCCGCCGGGTGCAAAACTGCCAGATACCTTTGAGGTTGTCGAGCCCCAGCAGAAGAAGGCTCCTGAGGCCCCTAAGCCCGAGGAAGTCAGCGAAGTTCCCTTCGAGGATGAGTTCGATGAAGAACCCGACGAGGATATCTTTGAAGAGGAGTTCCTGGAGGAGAGATAAATGGCAATCTTTCGCGCAAAAGAAGTGAGGCAGCTCTCCGATACCGAGCTTATCGAGCAGGAGCAGAAGCTCACCCTTGAACTGATCCAGGGGCGGGGGAAAGTCAGCGCCGGCGGTGCCACTGAGAACCCCGGGAGGATCCGCGAGGTTAAGAGAACGATCGCGCGTATCCAGACTGAGAAGAACGCACGGAGGAACGCATGATCTCTCCCCAGAACGTTCTGCGGCACGAGTTGCTCGGCCTGAACGTTCTGGTCGTCTCTGCAAGCAACCCCGGTCATGTCGGGGTATCTGGCCGCATCATCGATGAGACCAAGAATACCCTGATCATCCAGACCGAGGGGAAGAAGAAGCGGATACCAAAACGATCCAGTGTCTTTCGCATCCGGCTCCCGGACGGCACGATCGTCGATGTAGACGGATCGAGCCTGGAGGCGCAGCCGGAGCGGCGGATTAGCATGCGGATCAAATAAATGAGGATGAATAATGGCACGAAACATTGGGTTGGATGTCCCCATTCCGGAAACAGAATGTGAGGACGCAAATTGTCCGTTTCACGGCACTTTGCCGGTACACGGCCAGGTGATTACCGGCAAAGTCGTGAGCGCCCGTATGAGCGGTACAGTCGTCGTGGAGCGTGAGTACCTCCACTACGTCAAGAAATACAAGCGGTACGAGAAGCGCAGGTCCCGGTATCATGCCCACAGCACACCCTGTCTGCATCCCAGCGTAGGCGACGTGGTCCGGATCGCGGAGTGCAGACCGCTTTCAAAGACCAAGAACTTCGTTGTGGTTGAGGTGATGAAGGAATGAAGGCGCTGCAGTCGACCATTCCACGCGCCCTCGCCACCGGCACCCGGGTGGTCTGCTCTGACAACACAGGCGCACGACTTGTTGAGGTCGTCTCGGTCGATGGTTACCACGGTGTCCGGCGGCGGCAGCCCTGCCTGGGCATCGGCGACATGGCGACCGTGAGTGTCAAGAAGGGCACCCCCGAGATGCGGCGGAAGCTCGAAAAAGCTGTGGTCATCCGGCAGAAGAAAGAGATCCGCCGCGCGAACGGCATCCGTCTCTCGTTCGAGGACAACGCCATGGTGCTGGTCAACGACCGCGGCGAGCCGAAGGGAACCGAGATCAAGGGTGCTGTCCCCCGTGAGATCGCAGAGCGGTACCCCAAGATCGCCTCAATGGCGACGATGATCGTGTAAGGTGTGGTGACAAAATGGTACGCATAGCAAGTAAACAACCGAGAAAACAGCGTAAGGCGCGTTACAACGCACCTAACCACACCAGGGGGCGATTCCTCTCCGCACCGCTCTCCCCCGAACTCCGTGAGAAGCACAAAACCCGGAGAGTCCGTGTGGTCAAGGGCGACACCGTGAAAGTCCTCCGCGGAGATTTCGCTGGTGAAGAGGGCGTCGTCGACGCGGTAGATATGAAGACGTGCCGGCTGGTTGTGCACGGTGTTACGGTGACGAAGGCGGATGGAACTGAGGTTCCCCGGCCGATCGATCCCTCGAACGTGCAGATCACGAAGCTCAATCTGAAAGACAAACTCCGTGCGGAGAGACTCGGAGGCGAAGAATAATGTCCCCCTATCTTAAGCGACTGGTGGCGCCGGAGTCCTGGCACATCCCGAAGAAAGTACAGAAATTCGTCATGAAGACCGCTCCGGGCCCCCACAACGCCGGTGCCCTGCCGGTTGGGGTCTGGCTCCGTGAGCACGTTGGTCTTGCGCAGAATGCAAGCGAGGTCAGGAAGATCCTGCACCAGCGCGATATCGTCGTCAATGGGCGAATCTGCAAGGACCCGCAGATAGGCCTTGGTGTCTTTGATATCGTCTCGATCCCGAGACTCAACAAGCACTACCGGATACAGCTCGACAAGCAGGGCAACCTGGTTGGAGTTGAGATCCCGGCAGAGTCCGCAAAGACCCGGCTCTGCAAGATCCGGAATAAGACCGTCATTAAGGGCGGCAAAGTCCAGTTGAACCTTGCATACGGCGCAAACATACTCGCCGACAACACCTACAAGACAAAAGACTCTATCGTGGTGACCCTCGGGGTTGACGGCGAAGAGCGGTTCCGGATCGTCGATCACTTCCCCTTCGCGGAGGGCAATGTGGCCATGATTGTGGGTGGGAAGCACTCCGGAAAGGTTGGCAGGATCGTTGAGATCATCAAGACTGCAAGTTCCGTCCCGAACCGTGTCGTCCTCGTGGACGACTCGTCAGGGGAGCGGTTTGAGACCATTGAGGATTATATCTTCATGGTCGGTCGCTCCGCAATAGCGCCCGAACTGGAGGCCTCGGCATGAGTGCAATGAAGGATATCTACATTGACAAAGTCGTTGTGCACATGGGCGTTGGTGAGAGCGGTGAGCGTCTGGTCAAGGCCGAGGATATTATGAAGCAGATCACCGGCCAGAAGCCAGTTCGAACCATCGCAAAGCGGACTCAGCCGGCGTTCGGCATCCGGAAGGGCGCACCCATCGGGTGCAAGGTCACCCTGCGCCGGGAGAATGCCGAGAAGTTCATCCAGACCGCGCTTGAGATCATCGATCGGCGGCTCGCGCCCTCGCAGTTTGACCAGACCGGCAACGTCTCCTTCGGTATCGAGGAGCACACCGATTTCCCGGGAATGGTGTACGATCCGATGGTCGGCATCTACGGCATGGACATCAACATTGTGCTCGAGTATAAGGGCGTGCGAGTTGCGCGTCGGAGCGTCGGGCGCAGGAAACTGCCGGTGAGGCAGAAAGTGAATAAAGAGGAAGCCATCGCGTTCATGCGTGAGCACTATCAGGTGGAGGTGTAAGGAATGGCAGAAGAATCAGGGGCCCCTTCGGTAAGCGAGAATAAGAGGAAGTTCGGCCGTGGGGCAAACGAATGCCGCATCTGCGGTCGGAAACAGGGGCTTGTACGTAAGTACGGCATCTACTTCTGCCGCCAGTGCTTCCGCGAGTGGGCGAGCAAGATGGGCTTTAAGAAGATGAACTAGGGGGTTTCGAGAATATGGCACGACTGAATCCAATCGCTGACGCGATGAGCGCAATCAAGAATGCCAGCGATGCTGGGAAGAGTGAGGTAATTGTCGAACCCGCCAGCAAACTCCTCGGCTCAATGCTCCGCGTTATGCAGGAAAACGGCTTTATCGGCGGCTTCGAGTTCATTGACGACGGCCGCGGCGGCCAGTTCCGGGTCCAGCTTACCGGAATGATCAATAAGTGTGGCGCCATCTCCCCCCGGTTCGCGGTGGCGATGGCTGATATGGAATACTGGGAGTCGCAGTATCTCCCTGCAAAGAACTTCGGTATCCTGATTGTCTCAACCTCAAAAGGAGTCATCTCCCATGCGGAGGCTCGCGGCCAGGGTATCGGCGGGCAGTTGCTGGGATTCGTCTACTGAAGGGAGGAGATGCATATGGGAGTTACACGACGGGTTGAGATCCCTCCTGGTGTGGATGTTGCACTCGAAGGCACCATGCTCAAGGTATCGGGACCGAAGGGCACGTTGGCACGGAACATGCGTTTCCCGCAGATCGATGTCACGGTTGACGACAGAGAGGTTGTCGTCTCCACGACGTCTGACAAGAAGCGGTTCCTTGCAATGTGCGGCACGTTTGAGGCCCTGATAAAGAGCATGATCCGGGGGGTCACTGAAGGCTACGAGTATCGTATGAAAGTGGTCTACAGCCACTTCCCGATCCAGCTGAAACTGCAGGGCGATCGTCTTGAGATCAACAACTTCCTTGGCGAGAAGCAGCCCCGGATAGCAAAGATCGTTGAAGGCGTTACTGTCCGGCTTGGGAGCGACGAGGTGATTCTCACCGGTATCGATAAAGAGAAGGTGGGCAACACGGCCGCAAACATCGAACACGCGACCAAGATCACCAAGCGGGACCCCAGGGTGTTCCAGGACGGCATTTACATCACCGAGAGGGCGTGAAGAAGATGGATGAGACAAGAAGATTGATCCGCGTCCGTACCCGGCACAACAAGCCCTCCTTTAAGAGGCAGGGGCTTTGGCAAAAAGCAAAACTGGAAGATGTCTGGCGGCGCCCGCGTGGTCTGCACAGCAAGCAGAGACGCCAGATCAAGGCAAAGGGCGCTCTGCCGAGACCTGGGTATGGCAGCCCCGCTGCGGTCCGCGGCATGCACCCGAGCGGCTATGAAGAAGTGCGGGTTTTTACGCCTGCAGAACTTGCCGGGCTGAATCCGGAGACTCAGGCTGTCCGGATCGGCGGATCTGTGGGTAACAGGAAGCGTGGAGAGATTCAGAAGCGGGCCATGGAACTGGGGCTCAAAGTTCTGAACGCAAAGGACCTCACCCGTGCTGTCGAAGAACCCGCTAAGACCGAAGAAGAGGTGAGCGAGAATGAGTGATCTCGCAAGCCAGAAGCGCATAGCGGCAGCCATCCTAAAGTGCGGTGTCAATCGTGTCTGGTTCGATCCTGAGCGCCAGGCCGATATTGAGGCTGCTATCTCCCGAAACGACCTTCGCGAGCTCATTGCGGAGGGTGCGATCCGGGCACACCCCGTGAAGGGAAACAGCCGGGGCAGGACCCGTGCACGGATGGCAAAGCGTTCCTACGGTCACCAGAAAGGACCCGGACGGAGAAAGGGTGCCGCTGGCGCTCGAAATCCCAAGAAACAGGCATGGATGCGCAAGATCCGTGCACAGCGCCGTGTTCTGCGCCAGATGCGCGACGAAGGCAGAATCGAACGGAGTCTCTATCGCGTGATGTATCGGCGGGCTTCCGGAGGACAGTTCCGGAGTGTGTCGTACCTTGAGGCTCAGATTGAGGCGATGGCAGGGAGGATGAGATAATGGCAACTGGCCCAAGATACTTCGTGCCCTTCCGGAGAAGGCATGAGGGCAAGACAGATTATTACAAGCGGATGGCGCTCCTGTCATCGGGAACACCACGGATGGTTGTCCGGAAGACAAACCGGCAGATCATCGTGCAGTTGATCGTCCCCGAGATTGAGGGAGACCGCACCCTGGTAGCCGCATACTCGACTGAACTTGTCAAGTATGGCTACAAGGGATCGACTTCGTGCACCCCGGCTGCCTATCTGACCGGGATGCTGTTTGCAGTCAAGGCGTTGAATGCGGGGTACGATGAGGCAATCCTTGATATCGGGCTTGCCCGGGCGAAACCGGGTGCACGTGTCTTTGCTGCCCTTAAGGGAGCAGTGGATGCAGGTCTCGACGTTCCCCACGGTGAATCGGTTCTCCCCGATGAGGATCGTCTCAAAGGTGCCCACATTGCCGGGTATGCCCCCGAGCGTGCGGGTGACCTGGTGGAGAATGTAGAGGCTGTGGCTCAGGCCATCAAGAAGGAGCTGGTGTGACATGGCATACGTACAGGAAGAATGGGTTCCGCTCACCGGTCTCGGGCGCAAGGTCGCCGCAGGCGAGATCACCAGTATTGACGAGGTGCTCGCAAGCGGCAGACCGATCAAGGAGCCGCAGATCGTCGACCTCCTCGTGCCCGACCTCGAGGACGAGGTGCTGGACATCAACATGGTCCAGAGGATGACCGACTCGGGTCGCCGCGTGAAGTTCCGGACCGTTGTGGTCGTTGGCAACCGGAACGGCTATGTCGGGTTCGGCCAGGGCAAGGATGCCCAGGTTGGCAACGCAATCCAGAAAGCAATAACAAACGCGAAATTGAATCTCATCAAGGTCTCCCGTGGATGCGGGAGCTGGGAATGTGGTTGCGAGACTGCCCACTCGATTCCCATCGAAGTGACCGGTAAGGCAGGCAGCGTTCGTGTGACGCTGAAGCCCGCCCCGCAGGGGATCGGTCTTGTGACCGGGGATATCCCGAAGAAGGTCCTGCAGCTTGCAGGCATCAAGGATGTCTGGGCCTTTAACCGGGGGCAGACCCGGACGACGATCAACTACGCCAAGGCGACGTTTGAGGCACTCCGACAGACGAATATCGTCAGGATTGGAGGGAAAGAGTGATGTACGCGATAGTGCAGGTACGCGGTGTGGTCAACACCAACCGCGAGATCAAGGACACCTTAAAGATGCTCCGTCTGCACCACGTCAACCACTGTGTCCTCGTGCCTGATACCCCGGCGTATCTTGGCATGATTCGCAAGGTGAAGGACTTCGTGGCGTACGGCGAGGTGGAGCCGGAGACTCTGGCCACCCTCCTGCGCACCCGGGGTCGATTAACCGGGGACGAGCGGCTGACCGACGACTACATCCGTGCGCATACCTCATATGCCAACATCGACGAGTTTGCGGCAGCCCTCTGCAAGGGTGAGATAAACTTGCGCGATCTTGCGGAGATCAAGCCGGTGCTGAGACTGCACCCACCGCGAAAGGGCTATAAAACAATCAAGCGAACCTTTCAGCAAGGTGGGGCTCTCGGTTACTACGGCCCCAAGATCAACGATCTCCTCTATAAGATGAGGTGAGATACATGCCCGTAAATAAGAGATCCAAATATAGGGGTTCACGAACCTGCGGCGGCGGCACGCACAAAAACCGGCGTGGCGCCGGCAACAGGGGTGGACGGGGTAGAGCCGGGCAGCGTGACCACCGTTTCTCCCACTTCTACCTGAAGGGTGAGATATCCAACGGCAAGCATGGTTTTGTCAACAAGACCAGCGTGCCGGTCTCCGCTCTTGACATCGGGGAGATCGATCAGATGGCCGAGGCGCTGCTCCGTGAGGGGCTGGCCACTCAGGAGGGCGATCTCATCGCCCTCGATGTCACCGAACTCGGTATCGATAAGGTACTCGGTGGCGGAAAAGTCACTCACAAGATGAGTATCTCTGCACGGGAGTTCTCCGAACGAGCCCGGGCAAAAATTGAGGAGATGGGCGGTCAGGCAGTGACCGTCTGATCCTTTTTAGGTGAAATACCATGGGAGAACTGCTGGATAGATTCGAACCCATCCTTGCAGCAATGCCTGCAGTCAAAGGTCCGGAGGGGCATGTCCACTTCAAGAACAAACTGATGTGGACGCTTGCAATCTTGCTCCTCTACTTCACATTGACAAATATCGATATCTTTGGACTTTCTCCACAGTCACAGGATATATTCGGACTATGGCGTGCCCTGCTTGCCGGTGCGAGCGGTTCGCTCCTGCATCTTGGTATCGGGCCGATCGTCACCGCATCGATTGTGTTGCAGCTGCTCAAGGGTGCTGGACTCCTACAGATCGATACCAGTGAAGCACGTGGGCAGGTCATGTATATGGGCCTGCAGAAGTTGCTCATCTTCGTGATGATCGTCGTCGAAGCGTTCCCCATGGTTGCGAGCGGGATGATGATGCCCGACCCGTCGGTGGCAATGCAGATCTTCGGCGGGAACATGCTTCTGGTCTCGTTCCTGATCTTCCTCCAGCTCTGCATCGGCGGTCTGCTTGTGGTGCTGATGGACGAGGTCGTCACCAAGTGGGGAATTGGTTCCGGCGTGGGGCTCTTCATCGTCGCTGGTGTCTCGCAAGGTCTCGTGAACGGTTTCCTGAACTGGCAGACGGGCACCGATCCCTTCCCGATCGGGTTCTTCCCGCGACTGATTGCCATAGGGACGTCGGGTGCGAGTTTCCTTGAGTACTTCGGCACGGATATCCTGGCCCTTATCACGACGATCGTGATCTTCATGGTCATCGTCTACGTGGAGTCGACCCGCATCGAGATCCCGCTTGCGCACAGCGCTGTCCGCGGTGCCCGTGCACGGTTCCCGGTGAAGCTCATCTATGCGAGCGTTCTACCCATGATCCTTGTCCGGGTGCTGCAGGCGAACATCCAGATGATCGGGATGTTCCTCTCGAACGCCGGGATCACGATCTTTGGTGAGTTCCAGGGGCAGGTGCCGATCAACGGCCTGATGTGGTACATCGCACCCATCAACTCCCCTCAAGACTGGATGTGGTGGCTCAGCGATCTTGGGCACGCTCCCTGGGAGATACTCCTGCGTATGGGCATCGATATCACCGTCATGGTGGTTGGAGGCGCGATCTTCGCGCTCTTCTGGGTTAAGACCGCCGGCCTCGATTCAAAGGACGTCGCCCGGCAGATCCAGAGGAGCGGAATGCAGATCCCCGGATACCGCCGAAACGCCCAGGTGCTCGAGAAGTATCTCGACCGTTACATCCCGCGGATCACCATCATCGGTGGTGCGTTCATCGGTATCCTCTCGGTCGTGGCGAACCTCTTCGGTGTCATCGGGGCCGTCGGAGGAACTGGACTGCTGCTTGCGGTGAGTATCACCTACCGCCTCTACGAGGAGATCGCAAGTCAGCAGATCATGGAGATGTACCCGTTCATGCGCGGGTTCTTCGGGAAAGAGTAAGTTCAAAGGTGCATCCGCACCTTTCCCGATATTTTAAGATCGTTTGAAGCCCCTCTGGGGGCCGGTTCGTTTTCCTGAAATTATTGCTCTTTTCAAGCACGGGTTAACCCTGGACAGGTCATCCGGTCATCACGCGATTCCTTCCGCGATCGCCCGACATGATTCCGAAAGGAATTATTCTTCAGGCGCGGATTTATTTTACACGCAAACCCAATGCTAATGGAGTGATAGATTTGGGGAAGAAAGTTGTCGTGACGGGGGTTCCCGGCGTTGGGAAGACCACCGTCATCAACGGTGCGATGGAGAGACTGGCGGCTGAGGGTATCCCCTATAAGGCTGTCAACTTCGGCACGTGTATGTTCGAAGTGGCCATGAAAGAGAACCTGGTCTCGAATCGCGATGAGATGCGCAAGCTTGGAAAAGATGTTCAGAAGCGCCTCCAGCAGGCTGCTGCATCCGAGATCGCCGCGATGAGCGGGGATTCGAACATTATTATCGACACCCACAGCAGCGTCAAGACCCCGGGCGGTTTTCTTGCAGGGCTGCCTGAGTGGGTGCTCCGGGAACTGATGCCCGATATGATCGTGCTTGTTGAGACCGACCCGGACCAGATCCTGACGCGCCGGCTTGGCGATGCCTCGAGGATCCGCGATATGGAGGGGTTCCGGGAGATTGCAGAGCACCAGGAGTTTAACCGTGCCATCAGCGCGGCATATGCGATGTACACCGGCTGCACCATCAAGATAGTCAGAAACGAGAACTTCCTGCTTGAGAAGGGCATTGACGACCTGGTGAGTGCGCTGAGGTAACCTGACATGGTAGACCTGAAGAAGCACGGCCCGACGATCGCCCTCCTCTTCACCATGCTGGTCTTCCTCTCGTACAGCATCGAGTGGGTGCGAGTGACGATCGGTGCGATAATGGATGCACTGCTGGGCCCCTTCATAGATACCCTCGGCGTACCATTCTTTGTCATGATTCTGGTCCTCTCCAGTATCACAGGTCTCTATTCATCGCTCGTCCAGAAGTACACCATCGATTACGAGAAGATGCAGGAGTCGCAGGCAAAGATGCGAGCATTTCAGAAGGAGTTCCGGGAAGCCCAGCTCTCCGGGGACGAGAAGAAGATCAAGAAACTTCAGACGAAGCAGGAGCGGATGATGCAGGAGCAGCTTGAACTATCCCGACAGCAGTTTACCCCGATGGCGATCATCCTCATCCTGACGGTTCCGATCATCTTCTGGCTTCTCTTCCGTCTCCCTCCTGGAGGGGCGGAGATCAGCATCACGAACGGCATCGTTCTGCCCTTCCTTGGAACGGTTGGCCTCTCGGACTTCGCGTTCTGGATTATCCCTGCCTGGATCCTCTGGTATATGATCTGTTCGCTGACCATCAGCCAGGTGATAAGGAAGTCACTTAACATCGGAGGGCTCTGATGCGAATCACTATCAGCGGCCCGCCGGGAAGCGGCACTACATCGCTTGCCCGTTACCTGGCCGGAAAATATGGATTTAAGATCATCTCCGCGGGGGAGGTCTTTCGCCAGCTCGCCCGGGAGCACGGCATGGATCTCGCTGAGTTCGGCAGGCTTGCGGAGAACGATCCCTCGATTGACAAGATGATCGATGCCCGACAGAAGGAGATTGGTGAGGAGACTGATGATATCATCATCGAGGGTCGACTCTCAGGATGGATGGTTGAGAACGCCGATCTCCGGATCTGGCTTTCTGCACCCCTCTCCTGCCGGGCAAAGCGGATAGCAGGCCGTGACGGAATGGACGAAGAAGAGGCTCGGATCTATACCGAGAACCGGCAGCGTTCGGAAGCAACTCGCTACCAGAACTACTATAACATCGATATCGCCGACCTCTCGGTATACGATATCGTCCTCTCGTCTGAGACCTTCGGCGTGGACGCTCTCGGCGCGATTGTGGATACCACAATCAAGTGCCTAAAGAAGCGAGAGACCGAGACCTCCTAGGGTATTGTTCTCTTTGCTTTTATCTTTTTAATACGGCGGAGCCGCGTCCACTCCTGGCGCTCCATCTCGTCGCGCTGGTCCTCGATAAGCCGACGAATCTCTTCAAGTTCCGGGATGACTTTGAACTCCAGCGCGTTCACCCGCCGCCGGGTCCGTTCGATCTCGTCGAGCAGGTGTTTGACCCCGCCTTCGAGTTCGGCGCTTGTGATGATTGCTTCGAGGAGATCTTCGTAGGCATCAGCGGCATCATCGATGACTGACGAGGTTCCGAGGAGACCATAGCCCCGTTGCTCAAGCGTCTTTTTTATCATAACCGGCTCGAAGTCAGGGAGGTGCACTCCAAAGACATTCTTGCGCCCGGCCTTGTAGGTCGGGGCGGTCTCAACCGAGAGAGCTGCAAGGAGCACTCCGGTTCCCCCCCTCCATCATGGTGGCGACCGCCGCCATCTCACGGGCCCCGGTGTACCTTTTCTCGAGAACTCTCCGATGCAGGGCAGCCTGTTCGGCGAGTTTGGTTAATTCCAGCATCATACCGTCGAGTTTCATCGATAAGAGCCGGTGTATCCGCTTCGCGAGTGCCAACTGCCGCCTGACGATCAGAAGGCCGGACCGGGTGGGTTGGATCTTGTCCGGTGGCATGGTTGAGCTCCTATACGACGATGTACTGCCATATTCGCTCTGCCGGCAGCCCGAATGCCTTGCCTCGTGCGATTGCCCTCAGATTTGCAATCTCATACCTCTTGCGCTCCAGGTAGGCAAGTACCGGGAGAACTGAGAATGGGTGACGCCGGGAGAGGGCCTCCATCTGGTGAAGTCTGATCCGGGTGATGGCCATCTCGATCTCGTGAACCGGCCGCTGGCGCTCGTGCCACCGCTGCCAGACCAGTTCTGCGGCATCAGTGCTGGAGAAGTCCGGGTCCTGCCGGAGTTCGCGCACCGCCTGGGCCAGAACCGGAGCGATATCGGTCTTGAGGAAGACGTTGAGAAACTCTCCTTCCGTCTCAATGCCGTAAAGTCGCTGCAAGAGGCTTAGGGGGATCCGGCCGCCCGGGATCATAGTCCGTTCGATGGTGGTGATGTCGCATGCTTCTTCTGCACAATGGAGCCGGAGGAGGTTTCTCATGTTGGTGATATCAATCTCGAACCGGAGGTAAGCAATCATTTCCTGGCACCCACTGCACCCGGATGTGCCGAGATTGAGCAGTTTGGTATAGTATTCGCGGTAGAGTTCATTCTCAAACTGGGCAAAGACACCTTTCTCTCCGCAGGCCCGGTATTGCTCTGCAAGGACCGGGTAGAACCGCCAGCCTCTAAGCCCATCAATAACCTCGCTACAGGATGCAAGAGAGAGAAGGTGATTGAGGTGCGCGTCGTCGATCTCCCCCGCCGGGATGAGGAGGTCGCGGATCTGTTGTCGATCCACGTTGTGGACCGTGCCCCGCAGGATTGCCATGACGTTTGCAATATCCCACCGGGCAAGATACTCTCTCGTCAGAGTCTGCAGGTCACCGGGAGCGATCGCCGTGGCGTGATGGAAGGACCGCGAGAGGTTCTGGTTTACTGCCTCTTCGATGAGTTGCGCACCGGTAAACTCATGCGCAAGACTCACGATATCCTGCCTGTAATCCTCCTGTCGGCCAAGGTGGGTGATGATCTCCGGTATGCTCATCTGCATGATCCTCAGGTATTCTTCACGAGGAAGGAGTGTGGTCTTCCGTACCCGGAATCGCGTGCAGGCATAGATGTAAGACGGGGAGATCATACTGGACGGGACCATGCAGACTTCCATGACTGCTTCCCCATATAAATGCACACCCGGGTCCATGGGCAAGATTCATGATCGGTGCCTCCAATCTCCGGGTCATGCCATACTCGATCGTAACGGGCGATCTCTTCCGTGCCCATGACGATCCCGGCCATCCCGAGTCGCAGGGACGTCTCGATGCAGCTCTTTTGGGCGTACCGGCGGACGCTCGCCGCATAACCCCAAAACAGGCGACGCTCGCAGATCTGGCGCTGGTGCATACGCACCGGCATATCGAAGCCGTCCGGTCGTTCTGCAGGGAGTGCCCCCCTCGTCGGGCCTGCTACATCGACCCCGACACCTATGTCACACAGGGTTCGTTCGATTCGGCCCTGTATGCAGCAGGAGGTGCAATCCTTACAGTGAACCGGGCGCTTGATGGTGAACACTCGTTTGCCCTGGTCCGCCCGCCTGGACACCACGCCGAGCCCAACCGGGCGATGGGGTTCTGCCTCTTCAATAACGTCGCCGTGGCGGTAGAGAGGGCGCTCCGTGAGATCGATCGGGTGGCAATTCTCGACTGGGACGTGCATCACGGGAACGGGACACAGGCGGTGTTTTACACCTCCGGCCAGGTGCTCTACTGTTCGGTTCATCAGGCGGGAATCTTCCCCGGGACCGGATGGCCGGATGAGCAGGGTGCCGGTCATATCATCAATGCCCCGCTTGAACCGGGTTCGACCGGTGCCGATTACGCTTTAGTCTTTCGTAAAGTCTTCATTCCGGCGCTTGAGCGATTTGAACCGGATCTGGTCGTGGTATCGGCAGGCCAGGATGCCCTCTTTGATGACCCGCTTGGCTCAATGCGACTTCGCCCCGAGGACTTTGGAGTTCTGGTGGGGATGCTTGTGGACCAAAGTCCCACGCCCCTTGCCCTCGTGCTCGAGGGAGGTTACGGGCGGTCGCATCCAGAGGCCATCGGGGCGATCTGCGCCGCCCTTGACGGAGGACGCTTCACCCCTACGGGCGGCGAGCCGAAGGCAAGCACCCGGCGGCTTGCCGATGCGCTTGGTGGCATTGAGCGCACTCTCCCCGCATAATTGGAGAGGAGCCACCGGATGAGACCGTCACCCTTAAGCCGCTGGCTTCGTCTCCGGAGATTTGAGACTTCCAGGACATCGATGATGCGGCGATGGAGGTGTTGTGCCCGGCACGGCGGTGGTTCGAAGTGACTCTTAACAGATCGTCGATTATATATACATAAATGTACATCTATGTACTGTGATGTATCCGATGGTGTCGGGGAGATCCATCCCCTCTGCCTTCCCTGCGACCACCCCGCAGGAGCTCTTCTGGCCGCTCCCTCAGCCACGTTGGCGTGCGTAACTCGTTTCATCACTCAAACCGGACCGCTGTCGAACGCCATATTGTATATTGATACCATGAAGTCGAGATATATTGCAGTTGTCGGCATACTCCTTGCCGTAGGGGCCATCATCAGGTATATGTCCCTCCTGATCCCCGGTCCCATCGTATCGAACCTTGTGATCGCCTTCTATAGCCTTGCTATCATTCTTGCTCTGCCAACGCTCCGCGAGGCACTCGGGATCGGCATTGTCGCGGGTATCATCTGTGCCCTTCTCAGCCACTCGATCTTCCCGCCGGCAAATCTCATCAGTGAGCCAATCGGAGCGGTCGTCTGCCTTGGGGCCTACCTGGCACTGAAAGACCGGATCGTCTTCGCTCCGGCCGTAACGACGCTTCTAGCCACCCTCGCAAGCGGGTTCACCTTCATCCTTGTCGCACTCCTCGCGGTGGCCCCAACGGTGCTTGGGACGTTCGGGACCGTCAGTGCGTTCCTTGCAGTCACCGTTCCGATCGTCCTCATCACTGCAGCGGTGAACGCCGTCGTTAGCCAGGTGCTCGAGGTGCCGGCATCGCGGGCATTGATGCGTTCGACCAGGCAGACGGTCCCGACACGGAGTGTGAATCAGGTCGATGAGCCCTGAGATCGAGCGGGAGACAGTCCTTGGCCTTCAGGGGGTCTCCTATACCTACCCGGGCTCCGTAACACCGGCCCTCAAGGGAATCGACCTTGATATCCGGCGGGGCGAGATCGTCTTCGTCACCGGGCCTACCGGGGCGGGGAAGACGACCCTCTGTCTTGCAGCATCCGGCATCCTCCATCACGAGTACGGTGGCATCATCGAGGGGACAGTCACCATCCTCGGTAAAGACGTCCAGGACTACCGGAACATGGGCGAGATCGGGAGGAGCGTCGGCGTGGTCTTTGACGATGCCGATGCTCAGCTCATCTTTACGACCGTCGAAGAGGAGGTGGCCTCAGGTCTAGAGAATCTCGGAATCCCCCGGGAGGAGATGCAGCAGAGGCTCCGCTACGTGATGGAGGCGACCGGGATCGTCGATCTCGCGGACCGGGCGCCGCACACCCTCTCCGGTGGGCAAAAGCAGCGTGTTGTCCTCGCAGCAACCCTTGCTCTCGGGACGGAGATCCTGATCCTTGACGAGCCGACCGCTGAACTGGATACTGGAGCGACCCGTGCGGTTGCCTCCCTCCTCCGGCGGCTCGCGGACGAGGGCACGACCGTGCTCATCGTCGAGCAGAAACTCGACGAACTGACTGAAATTGCGGATCGGATAATCCTCATCGAGGACGGTTCGATCAGAAGAGTGGGGTCTTTGGCAGAGATGATGCAAGATGCCCTTCTGCACCACCTAACTGACGATGGGCTCCCCTTTTGCCGCCAGTCGGTAACAGCACCTGAAAATGGTGCACCTGCGATCGTATCCATTCGGAATCTCGTCCACCGCTATGACGGGGTTGCAGCCCTCAAAGGTATCGATCTCGATGTTGCTCCCGGTGAGATCGTGGCCGTGGTTGGGGAGAACGGCTCAGGAAAGACAACGCTCATCAAGCATCTCAACGGGCTGCTTCGCCCAACCGAAGGCAGCGTCTCTGTCGACGGACTGGATGCGGCAACCGTCCCGATAGCGGATCTCGCGCGGCGTGTGGGCCTTGTCTTTCAGAACCCCGATACCATGCTCTTTGCGGAGACTGTTGAGGACGAAGTGGCCTTCGGGGTCCGGAATATCGATCCTCACTGCAACAATGAGCCGGTTGAGGCTGCGTTGCGGGAGGTCGGTCTCCTCCATCGAAGGACGGACTACCCCCGGTCGCTCTCACGGGGTGAACGGCAGCGCCTCGCGATAGCGTGCGTCATCGCCATGCAGCCGAAGGTCATCGTGCTCGATGAGCCTACGACCGGGCTTGATGCCCGCGAGGCAGCGCGCATCATGGAGATTCTCGAACGCTTACGGCAGGAGGGGCGCGCGATCATCATGGTGACGCATGATCTGCGTCTTGGAGAGAGGTATGCCGACCGGATCATACGGATGGAACAGGGAAGGATCATCGGTAGCGAAAGTGCCAGTATGGAGGAACCATGTCTGAGATTATGCAGTACGTCGCCAGGGAGAGCGCCTTTCACCGCCTCCACCCACTCACCAAACTGATCTTTGCGGCCCTCGTCGTGGCCCTTGCGGTGCTGACGAGCGATCTCGTGATGCTCGCGCTCCTTGCCGGGGCGGTCGTGGTGGTGGCGATAGCAAGCGGACTCGCCCGCGACCTTCTTCGCCAGGTGCCTCTGCTCCTCTCTCTCGCGGCAAGCCTGCTCCTCCTCACGGTCCTCACCATCCGAAGCGGTGCTATCCTTGGCTACCTGGTCCCACCCACAGTCCCGGTGATCGGGGGGGCCTTTCCGATCACGGCGGGCGCGGTTGACCTTGCCGTTGCGATGTCGCTTCGGTTTGCGGCGATGCTCTTTGCCTTCCAGCTCCTGGTCATATCGACGCAGCCGCGCGATCTCGTCCATCTCATGGACCGCCTTCGCATGCCCGTCGACTACACGCTCATGCTCCTGATAGCCCTCAGGTTCATCCCGAGCCTGCAACTTGAAGGGAAACGGATCCATGAAGCGCAGCTCGCCCGCGCCTACAACCCCGGAAAGGGCCTTGCCGGGAAGATACGAGGGCTCTTTCCCATCATCATCCCGCTGGTCTCAAACTCTCTCGGGAAAGCCACGGTCCTCGGGCTGACCATCGATCTCAGGGGCTACCGCTCCGGCAGGCGGACGCCGATGCGCAACCTCTCGCCGGGCCGCGCCGACGTCGCCTGTATCTGTTGCATGGCCCTGGCAACCGCAGGATATTTGGCCGTGCTGCTCGTATAAACCCGGTATGCGCAACGGTGCACCTCCGAAGGCGTTCGAGTTCTACATCGGCGGGAGTGTCGGGCCGTCCCTCTATGTCAGGCTCGCAGAAGGCCGGCTCTTCTACGAGCGGGCAAGTGCCGGCGGCTACTCCGGGGAGGTGATGGAGGCATCGCCGGCTCCGGAGGAGTGGGCGCAGTTCCGGGAAACCGTCGACCGGCTCGGCGTCTGGGAATGGGAGCCGGAGTATCTCTCCGCTCACTCCTGCTGCGACGTCACGTACTGGCACCTGAGGCTGGATATGGACGGACGGGCGATCGTCGTTTCTGGCGCAAACGCCTATCCGGGCTCAGAAGGCCCTGAGGTCTCGGGAGCGTTTCGCGGGTTCCGCGCGGCGGTGGAACGGCTGATCGGGAAGGAACTGTAATGCTTTAGGTGTTCGAGACTCTTCTCAAACTGGTTAAACCGGGTCGGCTCGACGATCATCGTGACGTTGCGGGGGAGGGCCGCGATTACACGCCAAAAATCGATCTTCCCCTCCCCGCATGCCAGGTGGTCGTCCCGATTGCCGCAGTTATCATGCAGGTGGACATGAATTGCTCCTCCTCGCTCCAGAAACTCTTCCAGGTTGCCGTTTGTGTGGGCATGCCCCACGTCGAGGGCGAACCCAAGACCGAGGTCCGCAAGGCGGTCGAGGAACCCCGGCTCCCGGAAGAAACAGACCTCCCACGCTCCCATATTCTCGACGGCGAACCGGACGTTCACCTCTTGCTGAACTGCGGCGAGGTCTTCAAGCGATCGGTCGAGAGCAGCCTGCGCGGACCCGCGCATCTCTTCTCCCCAGATGTGTCCCGGGTGAACGACCAGCCGTTCGGCGCCGATCCTATCGCATATTCCAGTGAGGTCTGCAATCACTCTGATGGCCGCTCTTCGAAGGTGTTCGTTCTCCGACGCGATGTTGATATCGGCTACCGGTGCATGGACGGTGTAGCGGAGATCGAACGAATGACAGACCACTTCAGACCGAAAGAGGTTATGGGGACCATCGGAGAGGATCTCCGCAAGGCCCGTACGGCCGGCAATGAGGCCGAGCGCCTCCTCGAGTGGCCGGTCCATCAGGCAGCAGGTCGAGCAGCCAATTATCTCTCGCGGCGGCATGAAGCCCGAGTTCCAGTCACTCAAGAGTTATTACCCCTGGATACGGCATCTGGTGTGTATACCTTCCTGGCCCTATCTCTTTGCTCTGAGCCGGAGGACGATGAAAAGCGCACAGACGAGTGGAATCAGACCGAATCCAGGCGCCTGGGTTGCAGGGATCGCTTTCGGAGCGGGCTCATCAAAGAGATCCGGGCGGAGGTCTCTTGCCACCTCTTCAAGCGCATCCACGATCCGTGGTCCCCCCCGGCTGACGGTGTCGGCGTCGACAACGTAGACATGACCGTTCTTGACCGCTTTCAGATTCTGCATCCGGGGTTCGTTCATGAAGTAGTCGTAGATTACGTCGTACCCCTCCTTGCTCATGCCGGTGCCGGAACTGACGAGGATATAATCCGGATCCGTAACGATGAACTCTTCAAGACTGACGATTCCCCACTCCTCGATGGAACCGAACGCATTGATTCCTCCGGCCAGCGTAATCACCTCGTTCTGGAACGTCCCCCGGCCGCTGACCCAGAGTGGGTCGTACCAGATGACGTGGGCGACGGACGGATGGTCGGCCGGGCTCTCGGCCGGGTTCTCGGTGACAGCCCTTATACGCTGCTGAAGTTCCCTGATGAGCACGGATGCCTGCTCTTCCTGCCCGGTCGCCCGTCCGGCAAGTTCGATGTCGTGCAGGACGCCGTCGATCGTCTGCGGGTCGAGGGTGACGACGGTCATCCCGAGCGATCGCAGGCGGTCAATGACTTCGTCGGTGTTGGCGGGCGCGGCGAAGATCAGGTCGGGCTCCATAGCGATCACCTTCTCGATATTGACGGTGCTGAAACCGCCTACCTTCGGTTTATCTGCTGTTGCCGGGGGATAGTCGCAGCGTTCGGTGACGGCGACGATGCGGTCTTCAAGCCCGAGGGCATACAGGATCTCGGTGTTGGAAGGCGCGAGCGAGACGATTCTCTGCGGTTCTCCCTGGATGAGGACGGTCTTCCCGGAGTCGTCGATCACCGTTATGGATCGTTCGCCGTCGTCTGTGGGTGTCGCACCGACCGTCCCGGCAAGCAGGAGCAGCACGATGAGCGATGTAACGATGAGTAACAGGCGCTTGGTTTGCATAACTATAGTATAGTTGCGTTGAAGTCATTATTTACAAATCGGATTCACGGTGCGGCATAAAGGCGCTTACTTGTCATAGGCCTCTCATTCCCCTTCCCAAACGATCCTGTGCATTTCACCGTGCTTGGCGTTAGGGGGTGCGATCGCACCCGGACCCGTCCCGCGAGAGATAGGCAAGAAGTTCCGCCGCCCCTTCGATTCGGTGCGCCCCGCGCGCCTCAAGGTTTGTCAGCACCGCCCAGGCTTCGCCTCCGGTGAAGTCTTCCATCCGGGCGGTGTGGTCTCTTGCGTAGAAGATTATGGGCTTTTTGGGATAGTCGAGCAGCACCTGGAGGTTGTCGAGGTTCCCCTTGCCGATCGGCATTGCCGTAACGATGACGGTATCTGCGCCGTCAAGGCACTCCCGGAGGCCCGCGAGTGATTTCGGGGTGATATTGTGAAACGGGGGTTCTGCGACGCAGGGTATACCGAGGTGCATGGCCGTCCCGTAGTCCGTGTCGAGGACGTTTAAGATACCGCAGGTGACCGCGAAACCCGCAGTATGGAGGAGGTGGAGGATATCGGAGCCCGTCCCCCCGCCGCAGACTACGTGCACCCGTCGGTTCCCCCCCGAACCCGACTGGTGCATATACACCGGCAGGACGTATGGTCTCCCCGTCAGCGGGTGCGATTTGACGAGCACCTCCATCCCGAAGACCTCGCGGATCTTCTCACGGGTCAGGACTTCGGAGGGCGTTCCCAGGGCGTAGACCCTCCGATCTTTGAGGAGCAGGAGCCGATCGCAGTAGTGTGCGGCAAGGTTTAAGTCGTGAAAGACGCTTACGACCGTGATCTCCTCCGCAAGATCCCGGATGATGTTGAGGATCTCGACCTGGTGGCTGACGTCGAGGTTCGAGGTTGCTTCGTCGAGGAGCAGGATCTTCGGCTCCTGTGCGAGCGCCCGTGCTATGAGCACGCGCTGGCGCTCCCCGCCGCTGATGTCACGCACCGAGGTCCCGGCGAGATGTGCGACGTTCGCAAGGCGCATGGCGCGATCGCAGATCTCCATATCCTGGGCCGTCTCGGAGGCGAACCTTCCGATGTAGGGGTGCCTGCCCATCATGACGACGTCGCGCACAGAATAATCGAAGCCGATTGAGATATCCTGCGGAACGACCGCAACCCTGCGCGCAAGTTCACGATGCTCGAATGAGTCAAGATCCCGTCCCTCAAGCCGGATATCTCCGTTATCCCGGGCGACAACCCGGCTCATCGCTTTCAGGAGCGTCGTCTTCCCCGATCCGTTCGGCCCGACGATACCGAGGATCTCACTTGCGTCTGCGTTGAACGTGATCGCTTCGAGGATCTTTTTGGCGCCGTAGGAGACGTCGATATCGATGATCTCAATCGGTTTCATGCTTTCATCCGGCTCCGGAGGAGGTATATGAAGAACGGTGCGCCGAAGCAGGCGGTTATAATGCCAACAGGCATGTCGCTCGTGAAGGTTCTTGTGAGCGTATCTGCCCATACGAGGAGGATGGCTCCTGCGAGCGCGGCTGCAGGGAAGAGAACGCGGTGGTCGGGCCCGACGATCAGCCGCATAACGTGCGGGGTAATGAGGCCGACAAACCCGATCGATCCGGCGATCGAGACGGCAATGCCCGCCAGGAACGCGCTCAGTGCGAGGAGGATCCGTTTCACACGCTCGACGTTCACCCCAAGATGGGTCGCGTCCTCTTCGTTTAAGGCGAGGATATTGAGGTCGCGTGCGAAGAGATAGATCCCTGCAACCCCGATCAGGATAGGGAGGGCGGCGAAGACGTCGTTCCACGATATGTTCCAGAACCCTCCCATCAGCCAGAACATAATCTGGTGCAGGCTCTGCCCTGCGGTATACATGAGGAAGGAGAGGAGTGCCGACAGAAGCGTTGAGAGGGCGACACCGGAGAGCAGGAGCGTTTCGATCGGGATCTTGCCGCCTTTGCGGGCGACGAAGTAGACGGTGAATGTTGCGACCATTGCCCCGATGAACGCGAGTACCGGGCGTCCCGTGCCGGCAAAGAGGACGATCGCGATCGTGGCCCCGAGCGCCCCGCCCGATGAGGTACCGATGATGTATGGGTCGGCCATGGGGTTGCGGAACAACCCCTGCATGGCCGTGCCTGCTACGGCAAGTGCGCACCCGACCAGCGCTGCGGCGATCACCCTCGGCAACCGGATCTCCCAGAGGATCATCCAGGCGTTATCCGAGGAAAACAGCGAGCCAGGGGAGATCCCGCTTGGTCCGAGAGCGACCGCGGAGGCCATGCTGATGAGAAGCACGCCGGTGAGTGTTACGATGATGATCGGTGCCGTTCTCCGCATAGGTGTGTTATAAAAATTAATTTTACTTTGTTAAAACCTATCTGGATTATCTGTGGGGGTTCTCACCCTGGATCGGGTGTATATGCAAATGATCCCGTCGATGTGCGAATCTCTCCCCTCTAACTGCATGGAGCAAACCTCATACCCCTGCATAACCAAACGATCTGGCATATGGGCAATCTGAATGTTGCCGTGCTGGGACCCGCAGGGTACGCGAAGGACCTCGGGAAGAAAGGCACGACCTCCGATATCACATTCTACAACCTCAAGAAAGGTGAGGATACCGTCACCTTCATCGAACCGACACGGTATCCCGAGCGGTTGGCTCCGCTCTTTTATGCCGTATCGCTCGCTGATGTGGCTCTTGTCGTTGTCGGCGAGATCACCCCGACGCTCGGGGAATGGGTACTGATGCTCGATGAGGCGCGGGTGGAGCGGGGTTACGTCATCCTCCAGAATTACCTGACCCAACAAGAGGTCGCCCCGCTCTTCCGCGGGACAGTGCTTGAGCACTACGAGTTCGTAGACGCTGATCCGATCGCGCTGCGCGATCTCATGCTTGGCGCGGCGCATGCCCGCCCCTCCTCCCAGCCCGGTGCCGATGCTTCTGGAACCATCCCCATCGACCACCACTTCAACGTCCGCGGCATCGGGACGGTCATCCTCGGCGTCGTGGCGCGGGGGGGTATCCACAAGCACGATACCCTGAAGGTCTACCCAGGGGAGAAGGCGATCTCGGTCCGGTCCATCCAGAAGCACGACGACGACTTTGACTGGGCCGCTGAAGGCGACCGCGTGGGGATCGCGCTCAAGAACATCGACTCCGACGAACTCGATCGAGGTTTTGTCCTCTCGAGCGACCCCAACATCCGGACCGGGGCTCATATCGAGGCACGAGCCACCCTGGTCAGGTACTGGCCGGCACCGCTTGCCGTAGGAACTGTTCTCCACCTCGGTCACTGGATGCAGTTCATCCCGGCGCGGGTTGAGGCGGTGCGGGATGATGGGGACTGGCGGCAGCCGACGCTCACGCTTGCGCTCGAAAAGGATCTCGTCTACCTCCCGGGCGACACGGCGGTGCTCCACTACCTCGAGGGCGGGAAACTCCGGATCGCCGGGCATATCGAGTTGGTGTGAGCGATAGTTGTGGGAAACCCCGGATTACTGGGTCACATACTCTCTTTTTTGAACACTTCGGCTGCTGGAGTTTCTGGTCCGTGGGCTGTTGCAGGTCCGGCCCCGCACTCCTATCCTGAGGTTTGTGTCTCGCCTCTCGGCCTTTCCCGGGCTCGTCATGCCTGATTACCGGTGCACCTGGGGACGTGCGTGACCCGCACCTGACGGTGTATCTCTCGGGGCAACCACGACAGGAACCAGGCGACGTTTAAAAAAAGAGGGTTTAAATGAGCCTGAAGAAGGGGTGGGTGTCCACCTGGGGCTCGATGCCGAGGTCGCGCACCGCTTCCAGCACGACGATGTCGGCGTAGGCCTGTGCGGTGATCATCGCTTCCACGTTCTCGATCGGGCCGTACATGATCAGGTCGGCACCGAGGGTGCTTGCAATCATGTTGCAGCCGATATCGGGCGCGGACCAGGCTGCCTGGCGCATGCCGTCCAGCCCACCGAGGTAGTGGTGCAGGAGCTGCTCGACGAGCCCTTCCTTGCCCTCGAGGCCGGCGAGCTGCTGCGAGGGGGTCTTCTTCGTTCCCTTCCAGCGCTTCAGCCAGGTCCAGGAGACGGTCATGTTGTGGTAGGCACCACCGGTGGGGAGACCGTGGATCGCCTTGCAGGCGAGGATCTCACGGTAGGAGCCACCGGAGCCGAGACCGAGCGGGGTTGCTGCGGTGTCGAGGATCGGGCGGGTGATACCGCACTTCTCCGCGATCTCGAGCATACCCATCTCCTGTCCGGCGACACCGCCCTCGACCAGGACCTTCTCGCGGCCGGCAACCGAGGGGTCGGCGGGGTTGAAGGCGAGGACAATGGCTGCGTTCACATCGCTCTTGGCCAGCGCCTCGATGTTCTCCGGTCCGATCGAACCGTTGATCGAGTTGTAGATCGCACGGTCCGCAACGCCGGCCTGGGTGACGTACTCGCATGCGTGGGCGAGCGCCGCCGGGACGGACGAGTCCATCAGGAACGCGGTCTTGTCATCGATGCTGCAGAACCAGTCGATGTAGCTCTCGAAGGCCTCACCGTATTCCGCGATGATCTGGATGAAGTGGGGGATTCCGGTGATGTCGGAGAGTTCCTGGCAGCGGTTCCAGAGCGCCTCTGCCTTTGCTTTGTCAATCTTGCCAGTGTGGTCATCCAGTACAACTTCGTGCTTGTTGTAGAAGATGGATGCAGCGAGCACGGTCGGGTATTCTCCAGGCTGCCCGCCGATCTTGGTACCGTTGAAGTCGTGTACCACCTGTTCTTTTTCGAATTTGAACATATTCGTCAATCCTCCTTTATACGTACCCTATCAATTTGGGCAGTAATACCAACAACATCATGAATACAATCAAACCTGCGACCAGTCCGTACAGGATGCCGATATCGCGCCCGATCTTCCTTCCGACGCGCTGGGCAATCTCGGCATCGACGAACTCGATCCTCTTCTCGATGGCATTGAGCCTCTCTTCGATCTCAAGGAACTGTGGGTTTGCGCCTGCAACGACAACTTCTGCGCC
>NZ_LFRO01000043.1:0-1005 GCF_001512385.1 Methanoculleus sp. DTU007
AAAAAAGGATATCAGAGGTACCGGTTCTTCCGGAGCCACTCCACCTGGGGTTTCGTGTAGCGGTAGATGATATCGCACTTTTCATCCTGGAAGTTCCAGGGGACGACGATCAGGACATCGCCTTCCCGGATCCAGACTTTCTTCTTTATCTTACCCTTGATCCGCCCGGTGCGCGTCACACCATCGATACAGCGGATCCTGATATGGTTCGCGCCCAGCATCAGTTCGGCGCTCCCAAACATCTCCCGATTCCTCTTGTTGGGCAGGCGGACGCGGATAACTTCTTCCCCCGCTCCTCCTCCATTGGAATCGGGTTTACGCTTTGTAGATTCTGTCAGTTCATCAACCCCGTGGTCCAGAATGTTTGGTCACTTGTGTGTCCAATTTATAGACCTGCTAGCTTATCAACTATTCTCCTGGAAACGAACGGGCAACCTCAACAGCCGGCAGACCCGCGCCGGTTGAGCCGTTGCCCTGCCCGGCAGAGGTCCATGGGGCAGCCACCCCGACCGGCCGGGGAGCGATGCACCAGTCACGCGAGACGGCCACCGGGACGATTATGTATCTGCCCGACCAGTAACTCAGCACACCCATGACCTCCTGCCCGTCCCCGTCGCGCGGGGTATACCTGACCTACTTCATCCAGGGGCTCATCCTCCTTGCCGTAGCTTCCAGCATCGTGGCCGGGGAGTACTTCCTCGGGTTCGCCTCGGGGATCGCCTTCCTTCTCACGATGGCGCCCACCCTGGTGACCCGGAACCTGCGCCTCTGCTTCCCCTGGGAGGTCAACCTCCTTATCGCCCTCTCCCTCTACCTCCACGTCATGGGGCATGTCGGCGAGTACTACGTCACCCTCGCGCCCTACTACGACAAACTGACCCACCTCATCTCCTCGGCAACCGTCGGGCTCATCGCCTTCTTCCTCGCGATCCTTGCCGAATACCGGGGGGACATCCGGCTGAATAGAACGGCGATCATCGTCTTCATCCTGGTCTCAACCCTCGC
>NZ_LFRO01000080.1:0-2297 GCF_001512385.1 Methanoculleus sp. DTU007
GTCTCAGTGCCCGTCGGGGTGGTGGTCTCAGTGCCCGTCGGCGTCGGCGCGGGGCCCTCAACGATGTTGAAGGTCGTGCTTGTGGACGTCTGAGTCTCGATGGACTCGACCGTGACGGTGTACTGGTCGGGCCTGAAGGTGGTTCCGTCGACCTCGAAGGACCAGGTGTTCGCGGTCTCGCCCTGCTGGATGATCACGGTGCCAGCGTCGCTCGAGAAGCCAGAGGTCTCACCGGCCGCACCGGGCTGGAACGCAGCGGAGGCCACTTCGACGATCAGCTCACCGCCAGCCGCGAGGTTGGTGGTACCGGTGATCGTGAACGTGCTTCCTGCGGACTGGTCACCGATCGGGTCGATCCGGATCCAGGCATCCTCGAGGAAGAAGGTCAGCTTCGTGTACTTGTCGTCGGAATACGGCGAGTTAAGGGCGTTGATAACCGCGTTTGCTGCAGCGGAAGCCGTCAGCTGCGTGAGGTCAACACTACCTGCAGATCCTGCTGCGGGTAAGCCGGGCCCGGTCAGGTACTTCTGGTACTTCTCGTCGATGCCAACTGCGTAGCCACCGCTCATCGGGTGCTGGACGATGACAAAGTACTGGCCGGAAGAGAGCAACTCGGTGTTGTCGAGTTCGTACTCGAACGTACCGTCATCCTCAACACTGACGGTCTCGACTTTTACGGCCCTGCTGTTTGTAGCATTGCCGTAGAAGTTCTTGCCGAAGATCCAGATCTGGACATCATTTGTGCTGCCCTGTGCAGTTCCGGTGATCTTGATGTCATCACCGCTGGCAACAGTAGCGCCGCCGCTCACGGTCGCGGTGACAAATCCGGGCCGGAGCTGGATGGTGGCCGTGGCATACTTGGCGCCGGAAAGGTTATTCCTGCCCAGGGGCTTCGAAACTGCGTAGATTGTGTAACCACCGGCTTCAAGAGCGCCGAGGTTGCCAGTTTCCCAGTCATAGGACCAGGTGTCGTCCCCCTCAACATCCACTGCGAGAGGCAGCGCATTGTTCAGGCGCTCAAGGGTCGCAGGGTTGACACCCTCACTGCCGAGGTTCGGACCGGTCATGAAGAGGTAGACAGTATCGCCTTCAGTGCAGGTGCCGGAGAGTGTGATCTCCTCGCCCATGTAATAGGTGCCGGTTCCTGATGCGGTGATGGTGACGTCACCTTCTTCAACCCGTACCTTGACCTCGTCGTAGTCGCGATCTGTGGCCTTGAGCTCCTCGACGCGGATGGTATACTGCCGGTCGTCGGTGTTTGTGTCGGTGTCGAACTGGATGGACCGGGTGCCGCCAGCGGTAGTCTCAATGACCATGTCTATGGCGTTGTAGGCACCCTGAAGCCCCTTCTGCCCCTCTACAATCCTGGGGTACTTGGAAGGCGCAAGGTCGCCCGTGGGCTTGATATACAGTCTGTACTTCTCGAGCGACTCTCCAGTGATCGTCACAGTGAAACTGTTCCCACGGACGACGCTGTCCTTGTCAGACTCGATGGCGAGCGTCTTGCTGAGAACCTCGAAGGTCACAGTGTTGGAATCAAAGCCCTTGCCGTAGAAGTCAGCACTGCTAGGCCACTTTGCCTGGACAGTGTAGGTTCCTGCATCAGCATCACTAAGACCCTCGACACCACTAAGGTTGATGCTCACCAGTTTCTCACCTGAGATATCATAAGGTACATAGATCTTAGTGCTCTCATTGATGTTGAGATTCTTCAGTTCAGCGTTCCTGAACTTGTTCACCACACCGCCACCAGGCAGGGTGACGTCGATGTTGATCGTGGGCGCGTCAGTGTCCTCTACATCAAAGCCATACAGGTTAGTATCCAACCTGAAGAACAACTTGTTATTCCGGGTGACAGTTTTTCCGTCCACGGAATCCTTCATCAGGTCAAATTTAGTACCTTCTCCTTCATCATAAAGCCGAACATCAAGATCCACTCTGGGGATCTGAATCTCGACAGTACCTACAGCCTCCGCTTTTTCCGTACCATCAGTGAACACGTGGTAGGCACCAGTCGTCGTGCCAACGTCGGACTTCTTCAGTTCGAAGTTCGAACCATTTATATAAATGGTCTTATCAGCAGTCTGGTCAGTGAAGTGGACCAACTTCGTAATATCGTTAGCACTACCTGCATTGAAGCCGTTGGCTCCGCCGACGGCAAAATTCAGGTTCTCTTCACCCACATAGATGATTGTGCCATTCGTATCAATCGTCCTCGCCGCCGCTGCCGGTGCTACCACCAGTGCAGCCGCGAGAAGCATGGCGACAACCATCAATTTTGTAATACTCTTCATACT
>NZ_LFRO01000073.1:0-63542 GCF_001512385.1 Methanoculleus sp. DTU007
TCGGCGTCGATGACCCGGATGACGCCGGGAAGGTCCGCAACGAAGAGTCGCCCGGTCCCGTCTGCGGGGGATGCAAGCGCAACGGGCATGGTGAACCCCTCTGCGACGAGTTCGAGGCTCACCCGGTCCGGGGCTGCTTGTTCCGGCATAGCGCTCTCGCTCCCGGTTAGGATGGATCAGGTGGAAGTACTTAAAAGTACCCGGCGGGGTGTGACTACGAAGCATATTGTGATACTGGCTGCACTGTGACCCCCATGCCGTCGCTGCATATCTCAAGGGCCGCCTCGAACGGTGCGGCTCCCTTGGACTTCACCCTCTATGTGCCCGCGGGGTTCGGGAGTCTCGCGGGTGCGAAGATCCCCAACGTAGAAGAGACGGACGATCCAGGCAGGATCTTCACCGCCCATTTTGCCGGCGGCCAAGAGGTCTGGTGAGGAGGGGAGGCGGGCAACCCCGCCGAACTCCCGTCAGTGCACCCGAGATCGCCCATAGACCGGGACCTTCATAGCATTCGGGAGGAGGGGCTGGCGCCCCCGCTTCCCGATCAGCGCTTATGGCCGGTGAACGAACCCCATATCGACGCCGACGATCCCGACGCTGGAGCCGCTCGCGTTCATGATCGGGGCATACGCGTAGATGATGGAGTAGATCTCGGCGGTGGGTCCCTCATAGCCGGCGAGGAGTCCGGCGTCGAGATCCGTCAGGGCGTAGCCGTTGCCTATCGCAACTCCGTCTTCGCTGCCGTAGTCTGCGTCCACGACATACTCGACGGTATCATCGACCTTACGCATCGTGTAGATGTAGCTGATCTCGGGGTTCGCGGTCCGGAAGGCTTCGAGCTGGTCGCGAATGGTGATGAATGCCGTGGTATTCTCATCGCCGGGCTTGAGTGCGGCGAAGGCGTCTCCGTCGATCTGCCCTGCAATCTCCGCTGCAAGGGCTTCGATCCGCTCCTGCTCGATCGGGCCATCCGGTTCGAGGCAGACTACGCCAACGGCGACGCCGCTTGCATCCCTCACCGGAGCATACCCGTAGACCCTGGAGTAGACCTCAGTGTAGGGCTCCGTAAATCCGGCAAGGAAAGGCTCGTCCGG
The DNA here is from genome assembly GCF_001512385.1 of Methanoculleus sp. DTU007. Taxonomy (NCBI): domain Archaea; kingdom Methanobacteriati; phylum Methanobacteriota; class Methanomicrobia; order Methanomicrobiales; family Methanomicrobiaceae; genus Methanoculleus; species Methanoculleus sp. DTU007. The sequence continues at coordinate 1,095 of NZ_LFRO01000073.1, forward strand.
TTCCGCAACGTAGTATCCGTCGCCGATTGCGTATCCGTCGCTGCTGCCGTAGTCCGCATCAACGACCTGCTCGATGGCGTCCCCCACCCTGCGCATCGTCGAGATGTAGACGATCTCGGGATTTGCGGACCGGAAAGCATTGAGCCGGTCATGGATGGCGATATATGCCGTGGTATTCTCGTCGCCGGGCCTGAGCGCGGCGAAGGCGTCTCCGTCGATCTGCCCCGCAATCTCCGCCACGAGAGCCCTCATCTCATCCTGCGTGGGCACCTTCTTCACCGGCACGCTCTCGGCGGGAGCCGGCCCGGTCGCGCCGGGCCCAAATGCAAGCATAATCCCTGCTGCAACAATAATCAGCGCAATAACTGCGGCTATCAGAACTTTCTGGCCTGTCATCCGATATGCCTTCACGGATCTATTGCAGAAGCAGGAACTTAAAGACTCGCAAATTTACAGCGGCTGATTACGATTTTCACGAAAATTTTCGCGGATAACTCTCTTCAGCCGCTCCCGGAAGCGCCGGGCACCCGGTGACGCAGAGGCTGCACCGGATCGTCGCCGTCCTGGCAACGAGCGGCGCAAGCGGGGCAAGAACTCCGAGAAGGAGCCGCCGCCGGAGCAGCCACTTCACGGCCGGGACGACCGGGGGCGGAACCCATGCACGCACCGTCCGACACCGGAACGCATCGACACCCTCCGGCCCCAGCGCTCCCTCCGGGCATGCCCGGATGCAGGCCCTGCACCCGGTGCAGAGCGGCGCACCGTTGCCGCCCGCCCCATCCTTTCTCCCGAATTCCGGGGCACCCGGGCCGGTCACGACGCCGGAGAGCAGCAGCCGCGGGCCGAAGCGCCGGTTGAGGAGGAGAGTGCTCGTGCCGATCTCCCCGAGCCCCGCGGCCGCGGCGACCTGTTTCAAGCGGACGACGCCCTGCACCCTCCCGTCGACGACCCGCACGGGCAGGTAGAGCGGGACGGGGCGGGCAGCGATACCCTCCGCACCCAGGAGGCCGGCGAGCCGCAGGGCGGTGTCGTCCAGGCTCCCGGCGATCCGGAGCATCTCCCGAGTCTCCTCGTTCGGCGGCATCCGGTATACCGCAGCGGGGACCTCTCTTCCAAAAACGATCACGGATCGGGCGGCCGGGAGGAACCGCAGCACCGATTCTCTATCCGCATCGGGGAGTTCCTCGATCCCGACCCGGGCGAAGACGTCGACGCCCTCATCCAGAAAGAACTTCACACAATCCATCCTGGCACTTCCCGGAGTTGTATGCGCATGAATGCCGCATCGGGATGGTGGTGGAGGATTCTCCCCGGGCAACCCGCCCCGATGACCGGCTGGAGGGCGCCGGCTTATCCCGGCCCTCTCTCGCTCTCCATCATCTTCGCCATCATCTCCTTCGCCCGGCCGATGAGGTACTCGAGTTCCGCAAGTTCCCCGGCGCTCCCGCAGGCTCCCCTGCTGCACGCCTCGTCGTGCAGCCTCCAGCACTCCTGCTCGATGCGGTTGAGGTCGTCCATCGTGTAGGTGTGGTACCGGGCAAGGACATCGGCGTACTCGCGGGTGAATGCGGCGATCTCTTTGAGGAGAGCCATGCGGTCCGCCTTCGGCGCGGATGGTCCTGCAGCACACTGGCCCGTCCTTGAGACTGTATCTTTCATAATACGCTCTTGCCGCATGGAGAGTTATCTTTTCCGGAAAAAAGATCCCCGGAGGGGATGATACATTCCTCCGACCGGGAATGGAGAGTGATCAGTGGAGAATTCCCAGATCGACACCAACGAGTCCGACGATGGTACCGTCTGAGCTCTTGACCGGAGCATATCCGGAGATGACGGTGGCGGTCCTGTTACCCCAATCGTCGAGGTAAAACCCGGGTTCTACGGATGGTTCCGTAAATCCAGCAAGGAGCGCGACGTCACTCTCGTTCGGCACGTAAACGTCGCCGATCTTGGCAGATTCCGCGCGACCGTAGTCTGCATCCACGACGTACTCGGCTACGTCCCCTGCTTTACGCATGGTATAAACATAGATGACCCCGAGGTTTTCCTTCCGGAAGGCCTCGAGCCGATCGCTGATGGCGATGTACTCCGGAGTGCCCTCATCGCCGGGTTTGAGCGCCGCCATGGCATCGCCGTCGATCTCACCTGCAATCTCCACCGCGAGCGCTTTCACCCTCTCCTGCGTGATCGGGATTCTTGCTTCGAGAATCACTGCCCCGACACCGGCGCCACTCGCGTTCTTGATTGGAGCATAGCCATAGACATAAGCGTAAATCTCAGCCGAGGGCTCCTCAAATCCGGCAAGGAGGGCAGTGTCCAGAGCCGTTGGGGTGTATATGTCGCCTATTGCCCATCCATCACCGGTGCCGTAGTCTGCATCCACGACGTACTCGGTGATGTCCCCTGCATTGCGCATGGTGTAGATTCCACTGATCTCAGGGTTTTCCTCCCGGAAGGCCACGAGCTGATCGCGGATGGCAGTGTACTCCGGGGTGTCCTCGTCGCCGGGTTTGAGTGCGGCGTGAGCGTCGCCGTCAATCGCACTTGCGATCTCCGCCGCGAGAGCCTCCAGGTCGCTCTGTGCAATCGGGACTCCGGGTACCAGGCAGACAAGCCCAACGCTGGCGCCACTTGCGTCCTTGATTGGTGCGTAGCCATAGACGGTAACGTCAATTTCGGCCGCAGGCTCCTCAAACCCGGCAAGGAACACGGTGTCTTCTTCCGTGGGAGAGTAGATCTCGCCTATTGCGCATGCATCTGCATCACCAGTGCCGTAGTCTGCATCCACGACGAACTCTGTGACATTCTCGGTCTTGCGCATGGTATAGACGTAGGTGACCCACGGGTTTGCCTCGCGGAAGGCCACGAGCTGGTCGTGGATGGCAGCGTACTCCGGGGTGGTCTCATCCCCTGGCTTGAGCGCCGCCATAGTGTCGCCGTCGATCGCACTCGCGATCTCCACGGCAAGAGCCTTCATATCATCCAGCGTGGGCGTCTTTGTTGCTGGTTCGGTCACTGCGGGGGGCGTAACTACTTTCCCGGGCACCTTCTCTGCCTCATTAGTTCCAACACATGCAGCAACGGTGACTAGGGCAATAATTAGGGCAACTATACTGATCAATGGGATTCTTTTACGTGCCATACTGCACACTCCTGCTTTCAGATTTTTGCAGAAAAAGTAACTTAAAGATTTGTAAATGTTTATCGGTCGTAGACGGCTGTACGGCAACTTTGGCTGTCTTAGATGAGACTTCTGGAGTGGTGCGAGGATACTGGAGGCGCCTCGAAATATCCACTTAAGAAAAGGAGTTGGTTAAGAAATGGAGATGGAATCCATACACCTGCAGGGCCGTCTCTCCATTACCTGTTCTTCCGGTACAGGCATACCAGCGCACAAGCCAGCCCGGCAAGTGCGGCCAGCGCGCTGAATCCGGGCAATGCAAGGGCCGGGACCTCGCTTTTAGCATAGATCTCAGTCGTGAAGACGTCCGTACCGGTCAGGTGCCACTCCGCCTTATTCCCGTTCACCGTGTTTGCGTTGGTATCAACGATCTTCCCGGGCATCTCAAGGTAGTAGTGCAGGCTGACACCGCTTAACAACGCATCGCCGAGGTCGTCTGCTTCATTGCCGAGCCAATCTGAATCATCAACGAACTCATCCGACTCATTGCCGAGCCAGTCAGAATCATCAACAAACTCATCTGATTCATCGACGAGTTCTTCCGAATCATCGGTAGACTCATTTGATACGAACCTGGCATCCCGGTAAATCATATACCCGTCGACCTTTTGCACCGTCCAGTTTCCTGGATCGAGCAACTGTGTGGGTCGCAGGCTATCCATGCGGATCGTAACCGTATCGCCATCCCAGACCTCGCTGTATTCGATAGTCCCAGGTTCGGTCTGCGATAGGAGTGATTCCCGTAACGTAGCATATCCCTGCTCTTTTGCGCTCTCCTTCAGTGCATCATACACGAACTGGTTCGTTGTAAGATTGAACGAGTACGAGCTCACCGTGGCGTCTACATCGACCTTAGAATGGACTTCAACCGTGAGACAGCCACAGAAGAGCACCGTAAGCGCAATTGCGAGGCAGATAATAGAGTGCCATGCCCTCATAGGCATTTATGTGTTATAAATTGATTTATGGCTTTGTATTATGTTTTCCTGAAATTTGAGGGGCCTGGAGGCGGGAGTGAGACCGGCCGGAGGTCTGGTGGCTCCTGGGCAACAGGGACGTTTACCGGCAGCCCTACACTCTCCTCGTTATCGACGCAAACCAGGCATGGTGCCCTTCGGCCTGGATGGCGTTCTCGAAGACCGCCGGCCTGATGTAGTCGATGGACCAGCCCTCCCGGAAGGTCTCCCGGATCTCCTCCTGCGCAATCCTCCTTGGCAGGGGGTACTCGCCGGGGTTCTGCTCGCTGAAGCAGAGCATGAAGTACTTCCCGCCGGGCGCAAGAGCGGCCGCAAGGCTCTCTGCAAAGCGGGACCGGTCCTCGTCGGAGAGGACATGGAAGAATCCGGAGTCGATGACGGAATCAAACGTCCGCCCAAGCCCGGCAAGGTCGAACGCGTTCCAGACCCGGAACTGCGCCCCAATCCCCCTCTGGGCGGCCTTCTCCTCGGCCTTCTGGATCGCGAGAGCGGCGGTGTCTATCCCGAGGACGTCGTGGCCTTGCTCTGCAAAGAAGAGGGCGTTCTCCCCCGTCCCGCACCCGACATCCAGGACGGAGCCCGTAACCTCCCCTGCCGCCGCGAGGTCGATGAATGCCTGCTGGGGCCGGCCGATGTCCCAGGGCGGCGTGCCTTGGTAGACTGTATCAAAGATATCCATATCTCCTGTACTGGATTTTGAATGATTTGACTTAAATATTGTAATCGGTAGACGGTATTCACCCCTCCACTGAAGTGAAGGGCCTTCTGCCTGATTTTTTCATAAATCGGGTGAATTAGTTCATTTTTGCATTGTCTGAATCTGGATGAGGTTGCCGCAGGTGTCTTCGAAGACTGCTATTGTCACCTGACCGATGACCTTTGTCGGCTCCATCGTGAACTTCACGCCCAGGCTTTTGAGCCTCTCATACTCCGCATGGGTGTCTTCGACACCAAAGGACGCGGCGGGGATGCCCTGTTCGAATATTCCTCTCTGGTATGCCTGTGCCACTGGATTCTCGTTCGGCTCAAGCAGAAGCTCAGTGCCACCTGGATCCTCGGGAGAGACGACGGTAAGCCATCTGTATTCTCCGGCAGAAAGATCGCTCTTCTTTACAAAGCCCAATTTTTCAGTGTAGAATTTCAGAGCCTTCTCCTGGTCGTCCACAAATATACTGGTTAGTATGATCTTCATAGCCATCACATATCCAGGGAGCCATATGTCTGTTTCGGCAGCTGGTTGTCCCTGAACGCCAGGCTCAAACCATCTCTTTTAGTTTATTACGGTTCCTGGCCCCTGGAGACCGACCCCGCCCAGTCATCGATGAGCGCCCGGGTTATGCTGAGTCTTGGAGGCAGGTCCGGGAGGTGGTCCCGGTCGAACCATGCGGCACTCTCGATCTCGACGCCGTCCGGGGTGACTTCTCCGCTCTCGTAATCGGCAACGAACGCGAGCATGAGTGAGTCGGGGAACGGCCACGGTTCACTTGCAAGGTACCGGAGATTCTTGATCGAGATTCCCGTCTCCTCACGGACCTCGCGGTGTACGGCATCTTCGATCGTCTCGCCGGGCTCGACAAATCCGGCGACGAGGCTGTACCTGCCGGGCGGCGCCCTCACCCCCCGGACCATGAGGATGGAGTCGTTCTTCCTCACGAGTACTATAATCGCCGGGGAGAGTCGGGGATAGATAGCCCGGTGGCAGGACGGACAGACTTTGGCACGCTCGATGCGTGCGGGCTTCGTCGGCGTACCGCACCTCCCGCAGAATCGGGTGTTTCGGTCGTAATCGATTATCTGGACTGCAAGCCCGGCAACGGCAAGCTCCTCGTCCGGGATGAGGCCGGCAAGTTCGCGTACGCCGAAGTATGCCAGTCCTTCGGGCAGGGGCTGGTCGCCGGGAACCTCGACGGCGTAGCAGGGTGTGCTTCCCCGGTGGCCGAGGTACTGGGCGCTCTTTTGCAGACATTCTGGAAGGTCCGGGGGTTGCGCATTGTAGATGGTTGGTGTGCTGCCTCTTCTGACGCAGACCCCCTCGCCGCGGACAAAGACCAGGGATGCATCTACCGGGAGTCGTTCCGGCTCAGGGTAGTGCTTATGCAGGGAACGAGCTGCAAACCTTGCTTTATGATCCATGATTCTCCCGTGATTCTGGCATCCATCGCATCACAGGATGCCTGGAGCGTATCTCTGCAGATATTCGGCAGCCAGTTCGTACGCCGCCTGCACCTTCCCGCTCTCGACCCCCGGCACGCCGCAGGCCACAATATGCACGACCTTCGTAGCGAGGGTGATCTTTGTTGCATCCGAGTCGCGGTAGGGATAGACGGCGACGATCGCGTTCCCGTCTTCCAGAACGACCTGGTTCTTATGAAGAAGAACGGGCGCCGCCATCCCGATCCCGAGGAACTCTTCACCCTCCTCTGCAAACCGCATAGCGAGGTCTCCGGCAAGAGTATCGGCGTCAAACGCGGCGATGGGTATGCCCGTGCGAATCGAGGCCAGATTGTAGGCACCCACCGCGGTGTTGATCGTTGGGAGCATCTTCCCGGCCAGGATCCTCCGGACCAGGGCCTCCGAGGCAGGCCGGGTCTTTGTCGGGTCGACACCCACCCTCCAGAAGAAGTCTCTGTAGGCTCTAAAGATCGGTTCGTCTTTTACCCGCTCAAGCGTGAACTGCTCTCTTACCGAGCGGATGACTTCGTCCCTCAGAGCTTCCAGACTCGGGATCTTCTCCTGAATCGAGAGCGGTCCAACATTGCCTTCTGCGACAGAGAGGCCGGGGAAGGTCTCGAGAATCTCCTTGTGAATCTTCATGGCCAATTCTTCTTACACCTGTATCTGGGTCTGCGGGATACTTATAGTTGTACACATTGCCCCATGCCATGATCGTCCGGGTGCTGTGCCGGATGCCGGCCAATATGATTGGCGTCGAATGGAGGTGATACAAAACTCTCAAAATCCCGGACGACCAGGGAGATCCGTATGAGCGGGATAGCCAGGAGAGTTATCCGCTGCCCGGTATGTCGGAGCACCGAGATCTACTGGGAAGCCCGCGGCCTGTATGCGACGCTGTATCACTGCAAGCAGTGCGGGTACCAGGGGGCGTTTGTCCTGGAGTGTGAGGAGGGGGAACAGGATGGAGCAGGTGAGGATTGAGTCTGCGATCTCTTTCCATATCTGGAAGTTATCTCGTTCTTGTTCACGGATGAGATAGAGTGCTGTGAATATCCAAGAGATATGGGGTCTGCAGGCATTTGACGCTGAAAATCCGGGTCCCCTCAAAGGCCTTGCGGCTGCTCAGTGGTAGCCCCTCAATGAAATGGTTCGGAAAAGGCAACTATAATCCGTCTGAAGCACCCATATACGCATATCTTGGAGTGTGCGGCATGGGAGTGCATTACATCTGTGATGCAGAAGGCAGAAAGACCGATGTTATCGTGCCCATTGACCTCTGGGAGAGCCTGACCGCCGGAAAACCTGCTGACGGACCTGTCGGGGTTGCCGAGCCAGCGAGATACCGGGGCATGTACCGGGACCTGGATCTCGACCTGGAGGCCGAGGCCAAGATCCTGCGGGATGAGTGGGACCGGGTATGAAACGGTACCTGCTCGATACGAATATTCTCATCTATTACCTAGCAGATGCCATTCCGCCAGAGCGGGTGGGCGAGATAGAAGATATGCTCACCTCTTCGTTTCGGGTCTCGATCGTCACGAAGATCGAGTTTCTCGGCTGGAAGAAGCATACTCCGAAAGGGTATGCACTGGCTCAGGACTTCATCCGCTCTGCCAAAGTGTATCCCCTGACTGATATGATTGCCGACCGTGCCATCCACCTGCGCCGAACGTGTGGAATGAAACTCCCCGATGCGGTCATCGCAGCCACTGCTCTCACCCACGACTGTGCGCTTGTCACCCGAAACGAGAGTGATTTTTCTGGGATCTGCGCACTTGAGGTCGTAAATCCATTCCGCGACGAGTAAGTAGGGCGAGGCAGCGTCCGCATGGACCCTCTTACATCGTTGGGTTATGGCTGCAAGCAGGGTGCGATACGATGAGACTAGTCAGTTACTGTATCTTCCTCAGGAAAGAGCCAGAAGGCGAGTACACCGTCACCGTACCGACCCTTCCTGGCTGCGTCACCTATGGGGAGACCATTGACGAGGCGATAGAGATGGCACGGGAGGCTATCGAACTCTACATTGAGCATCTCCAGGAGAAGGGCGAGGAGATACCTACAGAAGAAGGACTCCTGGAATACACCCTCACCGTCGAAGCCCATGCCTGAACTTCCGGCACTCACGGCCCAGAAGGTCATCAAGATTCTTGAGAAGAAAGGGTTTGTTCTGGACCGGGTGAAGGGAAGCCATCACATTTTCTACCATTCGGAGACAAAACGCCGGGTCACCGTCCCGGTGCATGGCCGGGACCTTCCGATCGGCACGCTTCTTGAGATCCCCAAGCAAGCCGGGGTTGAGCGGGAAGAGATTGAGGATCTTTTGTAAAACATTATCCAGTTATACGGGATAGGTTCAGCGTGGCCTGCCGAGGTGTCCCCCAGTATTGAACTCAGTCTCTTCATACTCCTGACATTGGCAGCAGATTGCAGCATGTTTGCAGCAGTTGCTGCCAACGCTCAACCCCGCAGACACCCCCTCCTGGATGAGTGTATGACAAACCTGTTACATAACAAATCTGTTATTCATCAGATAGGTCTGCTTCCAGGGGAGCAGAAGGATCGGCACTATCTCAATTCCAGTCTATGCGTAGCGGCGCTTGGGCAGGAGGAACGACAACAGACTACAGTATCTTCGCTTCCGGAAAGAGATCCTTGAGCAGGAGAGGTGCTGGTTTATCTGGTAGAAACGATAGGTGATACGGTGGATCTTACAGAAAAAATATGCTTAAAAGAACAAGATGGACCGAGCGGGATTTGAACCCGCGGCCTCTACCATGCCAAGGTAGCGATCTCCCCCTGATCTATCGGCCCCTGTTACCCTACTATGTTGATCGTCATCAGATAAAAAGGATTCCGGCCCCTCACCTCCATATCACGCGTCCGCGAGGCCTGATAGCCGGGAGAGCACCCGCTCCCGCGCATCATCCATCTCCGGGCGCGCGACGACGGTGCCGTTCCTGATGAAGGGGACGAGGAGCGGCACTGTGTCCTCCGGCGCCGGGGCGGCGAGGGGCAGCGTGACCCGCCGGCCGTCCGGCATCTCGTAGACCTGCTTTACGCCGCTTCGTTTCCCGCGCTTTGCGATGGGCTTCCCCTCGACCTCGACGATGTCCATTGCAAAGTCGATCACCGGCGCGTTCGCGATCGCCCCCCCGACCCCGAAGGCATCCACGATATCGCGGTAGGCTGCGACGTCGGCGCGGGTGAGCCCCCCGGAGAGGAAGATCTTGACGTCCGGATAGCCGTGGATATCGAGCTCCCAGCGCACCTCCTCGATGATCGCCCGCATGTTCCCCCGCCGCGACCGCGGGGTGTCCAGCCGGACCGCCTTCGCCCCGCACGCCGCCGCCCTCACCGCCTCCATCTTTTCGTCGGCGAACGTATCGGCGAGCATGATCCGCGGCACCTCCGGCCCCGCTCCCCGGGCAAACGCAGACCAGGTCTCCTCCGTCCCCGGGTAGCACATCACGAAGGCATGCGGCATCGTCCCCGCGAGCGGGATCCCCTCAGGCGCACAGGTATTGCTCACCCCGTCCACCCCGCCGATCCAGGCCGCCCGCTCGACCATCGCGGCAATCGCCGGGTGCTGGCGGCGCGAACCAAAGGAGTAGACCGGGCGATCCTGAGCTGCGAGCCGGATATGGGCCGCCGCCGACGCCACGCCCGAAGCATGGCAGAGGAACCCGAGGATGGCGGTCTCATAGACCGCGAAGTCCCGGTAGCGCCCGGAGATTCGGAGGACGGGCTCGTTTTGGTGAATGATCGAGCCTTCCGGCATCGCCTCCACGTTCACAGGAACACCCTCAAGGAGTTCGACGACATCGGCTAGGCCGCAGAAGACTCCCCAGGGATCCGGGAGGACCGCGGCGGTCACCTCCATCGTGACCTCCGGGTTGACGCCGTCCTTCTCCATGACCTCCACGACCCGCTGGAAGTAGACGTCCGTGCACTGCCCGGCCCGAATGGCGTCTTCGCCGACTATGAGAATCCTGCCCATGAATCCAGGTTGTCGCCGAAGATGTAAACCCTTCTGGACCGCGTCTCTCCTGCACCGAAAAGATGGGCTTTTTCCCATAAGACGTCGACCCGATAGACAGGAATGACGCACGGAGAAGTGTATGCCGCTATGCCGGCTAAAAGAGCCGCGGGGTGGGCCTAGTGCTCGGGATCATCGGGGGCACGAGCCTCCTCTTCGCCGACCTGCCGCCCCTCGAGAAGACGACCGTCGCCACACCCTATGGAAAGGCGGAAGTGTATACAGGAGCCTTTGCCCTCCTCCTGCGCCACCAGTACAGTCTCCCCCCGCACCGCATCAACTACCGCGCGTGTCTTTCGGCACTCGCCATCCTCGGGGTGGACCGGATCGTCGCCATCGGCTCGACCGGCTCCTTAAAGCCCGAGATCCCGCCGGGCTCGATCGTCATCCCGACCGACTACTTAAGCCTCACCGACATCCCGTCCATCTATGAGTGCAGCATCGAGCACGTCCGCCCCGAACTCGACGCGGACCTCATCCGCACCCTCGGCGAACTCGTCCCCGAAGCCCGTGTAGGGGGCGTCTACGCCCAGACCCGGGGACCCCGGATCGAGACCGTCGCCGAGGTCAAGGGGCTTTCAAAGGTTGCCGATATCGTCGGGATGACGGTTGCAAGCGAAGCGACGCTCGCCCTGGAACTAGGAATGCGATTTGCCGCCCTCTGCACCGTGGACAACTATGCAAACGGTCTCGGGAGCGAGACCCTGACCTACGAACACATCCTCGCGACCTCTCGGGCGAATGCCAAAAGGACAGGGGATATCCTTGAAAAAATTGTGGAACGACTTGCATGACAGACTTAGATGACATCTTTACTGCCCGGGGCTCGGTCCTGATCGCCGGGGCCTCCATCAACGGATCGACTGCAGACATCGCGATCGACGAGACCGGAACGATCGCCGCGATCGGGGAGGACGCCCGGCGGGCGATCGACGCCGATATCGTCATCGACGGCTCCGACCGGCTTGCCGTCCCAGGCCTTGTCAACACCCACACCCACGCCGCAATGACCCTGCTGCGGGGGTATGCAGACGATATGCTGCTGCAGGAGTGGCTCTCGCAGAAGATCTGGCCGCTTGAGGCACACCTTACAGGCGACGACGTCTACGCCGGGACAAAACTCGCGTGTCTGGAGATGATCAAGAGCGGTACCGTCGCGTTCAACGACATGTACTTCTTTATGGATCGGGCTGCAGCGGCGGTTGACGATATGGGGATGCGGGCGACGCTCGCCTACGGGTTCATCGACCTTGGGATGGAAGAGAAGCGCGAGGCCGAGATCAAGGCGACCGAAGCCCTCGTTGATCACATAAGATCGCTCAATAACCCGCGGATCCAGGCGGCCGTCGGTCCCCACTCCGTCTACACCGTCTCCCCCGAGGGTCTCTCCTGGTGTGCGGAGTACGCAAAGGAGCAGGGGATCGGGATCCACGTTCACCTCTCCGAGACCGAGAAGGAGGTCACCGACTGCGTCGCGCAGTTCGGCAAACGTCCCACGTACCTTCTCGACGAGTACGGCTGCCTCACCCCCCGGACCGTCGCCGCGCACTGCTGCTGGCTCGACGAGGCCGAGTGCCGGCTCCTTGGAGAGCGCGGGGTCTCCGCCTCCCACAACCCGGCAAGCAACATGAAGCTCGCCGTCAACCGGGCGATGCCCTACCACTGGCTGAAGCAGTATGGGGCAAACGTCGCCCTCGGGACCGACGGCTGCTCCTCGAACAACAACCTCGATATCTTTGAGGAGATGAAGTTTGCCGCGCTGCTCCAGAAGTTTGCCTGGAATTCACCGACCCTGCTTCCCGCCGGCGAGGCTGTCATGATGGCGACCGCGGCGGGCGCCCGGGCGCTCGGTATTGGCCCGGGGACGCTGACCGTGGGCGCACCGGCCGATATCGTCCTCCTCGATGCCCGGGCGGTCTGCAACACCCCGCTCTACAACCCCGACTCTAACATCGTCTACGCCTGCAACGGCGGTGCGGTCATGACCGTCCTCTGCGGAGGCAGGGTCCTGATGCACGAACGGACGGTGCCGGGCGAAGAAGAGATCATCCAAGAGGCTGCTGCGGCAGCCCGGTCGCTCATCGAGCGGGCAAAAAATTCGGCCTGATCAGGTCTGGAGGAGGGCAGGGCCCCCTCCCCTCGAACCGGTCATGCGCCAGGAGTATAGAGGTAGATATCCCAGTTCCCGGACCGGTTATCCATCCAGACGATCCGATCGCCTGATATTTGCGGGAGATACTGCGCAGCGTTGTCGCTCGTGATCTGCTGGATCTCCCCGGTGGTGATCTCATACAGGTAGATGTCATCGGTATCCTGACTCGTGGCGTTCTGCCAGACGACTAGATCCCCTGATATATCGAGGTAGGTGACCAGCCCCGGCGGGCCGCCGGCGATCCGCTGCTCCTCACCAGACGTGAGGTTATGGATGACGAGCGACGACGAACCGTTCCCCACCTCGGACCAGACGGCCCGGTCTCCTGAGATCGCCGGGAACCCCTGCATCGCGCTGCTGCTTGCAAGCGATACCGGTGCTCCTCCTCCCTGACTCACGAAGACGGTATAGTTCCCGCTGCTCTGGTCAGCCCAGATGACAGTATCGCCCGAGAGATCGGGCGAGATGATCAGGGGATCCCCCTGCACCGGGCCGGATGAAATCCGCGTCGTCTCTTGAGTTGTCAGGTTCATGGCATAGATGCCACCATCGTCTCCGGCCCGCCCATCAAGCCAGACGACCGTATCTCCATCGATTGCCGGCACATTTCCGCCGGTTCCGTTGGTGATCGGGGTCTCCGTCCTGGTTGTCGTATCATAGAGCCAGATCTCCGGTGTTCCTGAACGGCTGTCCTCCCAGACGATACGGTTCCCCGAGATCTCCGGCCAGAGCGCGATGGCATTCCCGTCGGTGACCCTAGTCTCTGTGCCGCCGGCGATATCATAGAGGTAGATGTCGGCGCCGCCGTGCCGTCCATCCACCCACACGATCCTCTCGCCGTCAATCGCTGCGGAGATCTGGTCGCTTTGGTTCGTCGTCACCTGCACCGGGGCGACTGCACCGGTCTCCCCGACCGGTGCCGCACCTGCAGCGGCCGCCAACGCTACAATAAAGATACATACAAGATACAGGAGTCGATGATCCATGGATCTCCCCCGGGGTGGGGTAACGTCCATGGTATAAAAATGAAGTTATGATGATGCCTGAAGAAGTCTTCCGGAGTTTCTATTCTTGAGCGCCTTTTTGGATCAAAAAAAGGTTTACGCGGTCTCGATCTTTGATTCGTTCTCAAGACCGAGCTCCTCGATCGCCATCTCCCGCATCTTGAACTTCATGATCTTCCCGGATACCGTCATCGGGAAGTCATCGACGAACTTGACGTAGCGTGGGATCTTGAAGTGCGCAATCCGGCCGCGGCAGAACTCCTTCACTTCATCTTCCGTAAGGGTCGCACCGTTGACGGGTTTGACCCAGGCCATCAGTTCCTCGCCGTACTTCCTGTCGGGCACCCCGATTACATAAACATCGGCGATCTTTGGATGGTTATGGAGGAACTCCTCAATCTCGCGCGGGTAGATGTTCTCTCCACCGCGGATCACCATATCTTTCAGCCGCCCGACAATCTTGATGTAATCCTCCTCGTCCATCACGCCAAGATCGCCGGTGTGGTTCCAGCCGCTCTCGTCGATCGTCGCCCGGGTGGCGCTCGGGTTGTTGTAATACCCGCGCATCACGCAGTAACCCCGGGCGCAGATCTCCCCGGTCTCGCCGCGGGGAACGATCCGCTTCGTGTGCGGATCGACGATCTTGATCTCGGTGTGGGGGAAGGGTTTTCCCAAGGTCGTGATACGCCGCTCCAGCGGATCGTCGGTCGTCGTCATTGTGACGCCGGGTGAGGTCTCGGTCTGTCCGTAGACGATCACGATCTCGGACATATTCATCTTCTTGTTGACCTCACGCATCACTTCGATTGGACAGGGCGACCCGGCCATGATCCCGGTCCGGAGCGTATCGAGACGATACTTCGGGAAGTTCGGGTGGGAGAGTTCCGCGATGAACATCGTCGGCACGCCGTGGAGCGCCGTGCACCGCTCGTCCTGAACCGTACGGAGGACCGCTTCGGCGTCGAAGATCGGCGATGGGAGGACCATCGTGGCGCCGTGAGTGACGACGGCCATATTCGAGAGGACCATCCCGAAGCAGTGGTAGAACGGCACCGGGATACATAGCCGGTCTTTATGGGTGAACTTCATCCCTTCGCCGATGATGAAGCCGTTGTTCAAGATATTGTGGTGAGTCAGGATGACCCCTTTCGGAAACCCAGTCGTCCCGCTGGTATACTGGATGTTGACCGGATCGTCGAAGTCAAGCGCCTCTTCCCGCTCTCTGAGTTCGTCGGGGCTGATGAGCGCGGCCTTCTCCATGAGCTCGTCCCAGGTGTACATCCCGTTGTAGGGAATATCCCCAAGGAAGATGACATTTTTTAAGAACGGGAATTTGTCGCTGTGGATCCGACCGGGTTTTGCCTCGAATGCCTCCGGGCAGGCCTCGTAGAACATACCAACGTAGTCGGAGGTCTTGAACCTCCCTTGAATGATGAGCGTCTGGATCTCCGCCTGCTTCATGGCGTACTCGAACTCATAGGTCCGGTAAGACGGGTTGATGTTCACCATGATGGCGCCGATCTTTGCCGTGGCGAACTGGACAAGCACCCATTCCGCATAGTTCAGCGCCCATATTCCAACCCGGTCACCGCGCTCCACATCAAGCGCCATGAGGGCGCGCGCAAGGGTATCGACGCGCTCGAGAAACTCCGCATACGTCCAGCGGATATTCTGATGGACGGAGACGAGCGCCTCGTTATCCGGATGCGCTGCTGCAATTCGGTTCAGCATCTCACCGATGGTGATGCCAAGAAGAGGTATCTGCGAGTTCCCACACGCGTAACTGCCCTCAACCATTCTATATAAATGGGTCAGCATATCGTTATATGGTTTACTGGTTTTTCCAGCGCAATCCTTATGTTTCATGACGTCGACGATATAGAGGAAAGGGGTCGTGGCCTAGTCCGGAATGGCGACGGGCTCCAGCGGTCTTTGCACGTGATGAACAATGGGTCTCCTGAATACGAGATGATGACCCGTTGGAGCACTGATGCATGTCGGAGAGACCCGTCGATCGTGAGTTCAAATCTCACCGACCCCACGTTCTTTCGATCTTTTGCCTGATACTGTGGGGTATCTTCCTGGAACTTTTTCAGACTGAAT
The DNA here is from genome assembly GCF_001512385.1 of Methanoculleus sp. DTU007. Lineage (NCBI taxonomy): Archaea > Methanobacteriati > Methanobacteriota > Methanomicrobia > Methanomicrobiales > Methanomicrobiaceae > Methanoculleus > Methanoculleus sp. DTU007. The sequence continues at coordinate 16,726 of NZ_LFRO01000073.1, forward strand.
CCAAGGATACTTGCTTCGTATCTGAAGATAGAGTAGGCGCTGGCGGTTCCTTTCGCACCCCCGCGTGAGCCCATGCCCTATCTCCTGAGTTAAATCATTCCGTCTTCTTTCTCTCTTCAACTGCCGCTGCCCGGCTTCGGTCGGTCTCGCGATAGGTCAGCGCTGAGATGTCGCCGTCACTCTCGATGTAGGCGATCCGCACCTCCTCGATACTGGCGATACCCAGTGCACGGAGCCGCTCGCGGAGGTCATCATGCGTCATCAGTTCTCGCCTGAGGCTCTTTTCGATGATCTTCCCGTCCTCGATCACTTTCAGTGCTTCAGGGGAGACAATCTTGCGGATTCGTTGGCTCTTGTACTGCCCGATGGATACGAGTACTGAGAGGGCGAGGAGTGTCGAGGCGCTGACCAGAGCGGCAAGCAGGGAACTGTCACCGGCAGTGAACGCTTCTGCGATGCTCTCAGATATGATGAGCAGGAGAATGAGGTCAAAGGGGGTCAGCTGCCCGAACTCGTGCCTGCCGATGAGCCGCATGACAAGCAACAGAAAGAAGTAGATTACCGCCGCCCGGAGGATGAGTTCAAGGAGCGGCGTCTGGAGGGTGAAAAGTTCCGACATGCCCGGCGCAAGAGAGCGAGGATGGATTATACCTTTCGTCACCCTCACAGGCCGCACCCGACCGCCTTTCCTTGGGGCGGAACCTCCGCTCTATTCATTCCTCTTCGCGAAATGTCCCCTTGCAGGGCTGGTTCAGGAGGGGAACCGGGAGGTCTTTAATAGGAGTCCCACTAATATTTCTGCACTATTTGAGGGCATGCATATGTATCTCATCGGTGAAGCACTGGTTGGAGACGGCGCAGAACTTGCGCACATTGATCTGATAATGGGGAACAAAGAGGGCGCGGTAGGGCAGGCGTTTGCAAACTCACTCTCACAACTCTCAAAGGGGCACACACCGCTTCTTGCGGTCGTCAGGCCGAACCTGCTGACGAAGCCCTCGACGCTCATCATCCCGAAGGTCACTCTAAAGAAGGAGTATCAGGTAAACCAGATGTTCGGACCCGTCCAGGCGGCGGTCGCGAAGGCAGTCGCCGACTCGGTCGAGGAGGGCGTCTTTGAGGGGATCGATATCGAGGACACCGTCATCCTGGCGAGCGTCTTCCTTCACCCCACCGCACAGGACTACAACAAGATCTACCGGTTCAACTACGGCGCGATGAAACTCGCGATCCGCCGGGCTCTCGACCGGTTCCCTGACGTCGAGACGCTCATGCACGAGAAGGACCGGGCGGCCCACGCGGTCATGGGCTTCAAGGTCCAGCGCCTCTGGGACCCACCGTACCTCCAGGTCGCGATGGACCTTGTCGATAAGAACCACATGCGCAAGGTCCTTGAGTCGCTGCCCCAAAACGACCACCTGATCATCGAGGCGGGCACACCCCTGATCAAGAAGTTCGGGCTCTCGATCATCTCCGAGATCCGCGAGATCCGGCCGAATGCGTTCATAGTCGCCGACTTAAAGACGCTTGATACCGGCAATCTTGAGGCCCGGATGGCCGCCGATGCCGGTGCCGACGCCGTCGTGATCTCCGGCCTTGCGCCGCTCTCGACGATCGAGAAGGCGATCGAGGACACCCGGAAGACCGGGATATATACGGTCGTCGACATGCTCAACGTCGAGGATCCCCGCGCCGTCATCGAGCAGTTGAAAGTGAAGCCGGATGTCGTGGAGCTCCACCGCGGTATCGATATCGAGGAGACTACTCACGCCTGGGGAGACATCCCGGCGATCAAGAAGGCGGGCGGCGAGCGGCTGCTGGTCGCGACCGCGGGCGGTATCCGGCAGGACGTCGTGAAGGACGCGCTCAAGGCCGGTGCGGACATCCTGGTCGTCGGTCGGGCTATCACCGCGAGCAAGAACATCCGGCATGCGGCGGAAGAGTTCCTCGAGGAACTGAACACCGAAGAGATCGATCAATTCCGGGTTATGACCGACTTTTAGTCGGTCAGTACCTTTTTTCTGCCGGAGAATTTCCGGTAAAATTATCCGGCGCTCCCAGAAATGCACGCCATCTCGGACATAGGTTAAAGTGAGCAGAACGGCATTACATTAACCATGACGTATCCCGGCTTGGTGAGCAGACGAACTCCAGCCGATGAGGGATCCCCGGCTTCCGGGACGAATTCAGCCGCGAACGGTTACCGGCGGCTGAACTGGAAGTGCATGCTCTCGATGTACATCGGTCATGCCACACTGTATCTCCTCCTCCTTGCAGCCTATATCCTTGTGAGATCCCATGCGCAGGGGTTCTTGGGCTTTTATTATGAGCCCGTCATGTATGCCTTTACCGTGCTCCTTGCGATCGTCCTGGTCTACACGATGGCGGCTCCGCCGGTCTTCTACGTCCGCTACCGCTACCGGATCACCGACGACCGGATTGACGTGCGCTCAGGGGTCCTCGTGCTGCGCCACATCCTGGTGCCGATCGAGCGGGTGCACCAGGTGGAGATCTCTCGAGGCCCGATCAACAGCATCCTTGGCCTTGCGGAGGTCACCATAACCACCGCCGGCGGCGTTGCAACGTTGAGTTACCTCGAGGTCGAAGAGGCGGAGCGGGTTGCTGAACTGTTAAACAGCCTGGTTGGAAGGATGCTCAGGGAGAGACTATCGGCGACCCCGGCCTCGCTCTCCGGGCCTGCAGGTGACTGAACATATGGTCGTGCCCGGCGAGAAGATCAGATGCCACCCAAGCATCATCGTGGAGAGGTCGCTCTCGGGAGTCGTGCTCCTCGCGTTCCTCGTTACACGGTTTGAAGGGACTCCAGTAGCGGCCGTCCTTTTGGCCGCAATCGTCGCGCTGCTGCTCTTTTACTACAGACAGTGGAAGCTGACGACAATCCGGTTCAATGAAGCAGAGATCGTAGTGGAGAGGGACACTCTCTTTAAGATGAAGAAGACCCTCCCCTATACAAAGATTGCATCGGTCAACGTGAACCGGGGCATCATAAACAGGCTCTTTGGAACCTCGAGGCTGCAGATCAACATCAACTCCGGCAGCAGCGCAACAGTCCCGGAAGCGGTCCTGACGTTTCGCCGGGATCTGGCGGACGAGTTGCGGTCCACGATATCGGAGCATCTCTACGGCCAGGAGATCGCACCGGACGAGGACAAGGCAGTTGAGCCCCTCGTATCCTTCTCACCGGTGGATGTGATCATCCACGGCCTCTTCAGCGTCTCGACCTACCAGACCTTCGTCGGCTCGCTCTTCCTGGCTTACTCGGTCTTTGAACTGTATACCTCTATGGGCACGGGGTTTGGGGCCGACGGTAAGGCTCTCATCTCCCTGCTGATCTTCGTTGCGGTCCAGGTAGGACCGTCGATATCGCTCATACTCCGCTATTACAACTACCGGGTCTACCGCCGGGGCGAGACGATATACCTGGAGCACGGTCTGCTCCGAACCTACAAGACATCGTTTGAAGTCTCGAGGGTCAATGCCATCCGGGTAAAACAGACGCTTATCGCCAGGCTCATGCACCGGTCGTGCATTGAGGCCGAAGTAGTGGGGCTCGCGTCTGGGAGCGGGGAGAGCCTCCGTCCCATCCTCTGTCTCTTGAAGGACGATGCGACGCAGCAGCGGCTCCTTGAGGAACTGGTGCCGGAGTTTATGCACAAGACGAGCCTGGAGAAGCAGCCCGAGGGTGCACGGAGCGTGCTCCTGATCCGGGCGGCTATAGCCTCTCTCGCGCTCGCCGCGGCGTTGATCTATCCATCGATCTGGATTTACCGCGAGACGAGAACCATGGATGGGTTCGCCGGGACCGTCCTCCCGTTCGCGCTGCCCCTTGCCACGGCGCTTGCCATCCTCGCGATCTTCTACGCGACCCATGTCTCGTACCGGATCACCAGGTTCGGCGCCGGCAGCGACCTTTTTGTCTTCGTGAACGGCGCCGTCGACCGCGAGACCGTCGTGATGAACTACGACAAGGTGCAGATGGTCCGGATCACAAGAGGCCCGCTCGCCCGACACTTCGGTGTTGCGCGGGGGAAGGTGTATATGCTCTCATCGACTGGAGGTGCGAGCGTCTCGTCGGGGTATTTCGCCGGGAGCCGGCTCGCCGCCATCGGGGAGACCGTCATGGAGCGGATCGCGAGCGGGGAGTACGATTGGCGGAAGAACAGCATCTGAACAGGATATTTTTACAAGGCGAGTATTGAGCAGAAGGAGGGGTGGCCTCTCAACCCCTCTTTTCTTCCACCCGGATCTGTAACCCCTCGTTGTCGACCGTCGTCGCAATCGCGACCCGGAGGCCGGCCTTCTCCAGGATCTCCGTCACCTCCTCCTCGGGGCGGTCGGTGATGACCGCAATGGAGGGGCCGACCGAACTCATTCCGACGAACTCGAGGCCGGCGTCCCGGAGCGCCGCCATGTATCGGTAGATCTCAAACCCGTGGTGCTCCACCTCTGCGCGCTTTGAGCCGCGGAACTCGATCTCCCAGATGACGTCGCCGATCTTTGCGAGATCTCCCCGCTCCAGCGCCGGGATGAGGTCCATCAGGATGAGGTAGGACTTCAGTTCGCGGTCACGGTAGTCGAGAGTCCGCGCTTTGTTCATCAGGAGATCGAACTCCTTCTCCCCCGCCGATGAGGTCGTGGAGGTCGGAATGACGATGTAGACCTTTTTGCCATCGGCAAACGCATGCCGGTAGATAAGCGTCAGTTCATCGCCCATCACCGCCATACCGCCGTACGTGCTCGCGGCCGGCCCGACACCGGTCTCGAACCCGAACGCGACATTCCCGATCTCCGTCTCCTCGACGTAGTTGCTGCCGATGAGGACCCTGAGCTGGTCGCGGCTCAGCGGCGAACCCACTGCGGTATTGAGGGCGTTCGCGACGGCGACCAGGATGGTGCTCGTCGATCCGAGTCCCACGTGCTCGTGCTGGTGGTCGCGTGCACGGATCCTAAAACCGCCCTCATAACCGACGACCTTCCGGAAGACTTCCACAAAATGCCGAATGATCGGCTCACGAGCATAGTCGATCTCGATACCGGACTTTGTGCATTCGACCTCGGCGGTACAGTAGACCCCGATCGCAAAGCCGATCCCGCCGCCTCCGGGGCGGTCCGGGGAGAACCGGTTCATGTCGAGCACGGTGAGGTGGATCCGCGCTGGAGCGCGGACGACGACGGTCCCGGAGACCGGCGTGAGCCGGTAGTCTTTCATGAGTCCGCACGGGCGGATATGCTCGCCGGGTGAGAAGGAGGTGAACTCGTACTCGACGAGATCCAGATCCCCTCCCCGGATCTTCATGGTGGGCATGTTGCAGTTAGTGTGCGCGGTCAAAGAAGATATTCTTTCCTGATGCCCGGAGCGGAATGCCGTAGGCGACGCCGCAGCCGTCCAGCCACCCGAGCGCGAGAGCGCCGATCCCGGCCGAGTACATGACCCGGTTGTCGACGTTGTGGATGCTTGCGGTCTTCACCGCAGAACCGATGGCGATCCCGAGATCAGCCATCCGAACAGCGCAGTTCGGGCCGCGGAAGGGGGCGGCCTGCGGTTGCTTCTGTGCGGCAAGCATCTCCGCGCAGGTTGCGTAGCCGCACGCGCCGCAGTCGAGACCTACGGCGTCGTTGTAGATCGACCCGACAAGAAGGCACGCGTCGCTTGACGCGACGTTCTCCGCATCCCTGATGATGAACGCCGCGTTGTACTGCTTGCCTAACTTTCGCATAGCTTCTGCAAGCGTATTCAGTTCCTCGCCGGCGACGACCATCGTCTTGATGACGTCGATCCCGCGTGCTTTCGGGGCTGTGCGTGCAGACAGCGCCATCAATCCGGCAACCATCTTAACAGCGTCTGAATCAGAGAACATACGAGTACGTTGGACCTGCCAAAAATAAGGGTATGCCCAACTCCCCGGGGCATCGATACTTTTTTCCAAACGTCGACCGAAAGGCGGGACTGCCATGGCACAGAAACGTACCGAGAAGGCTACCTTCGGCGCAGGGTGTTTCTGGGGCGTCGAGGAGACGTTCCGGCGCGTGCCCGGCGTCGTCGATACGGCGGTGGGGTTCATGGGCGGCACCCTCGAGAACCCGACATATCGTGACGTCTGCACCGGGAGAACCGGGCACGCGGAGGTCGTCCAGGTGACCTACGATCCTGACGAGGTCTCATACCGCGATCTCCTCACAGTCTTTTGGAACGTTCACGACCCGACCACGCCGAACCGGCAGGGCCCCGATATCGGTGAGCAGTACCGGTCGGTGATCTTCTACCACACCCCGGAGCAGGAAGCGGAGGCACGGGCCTCAAAAGAGGAGATGAAACGCTCGGGTAGGTTTGGGCGCCCTATCGTCACCGCGATCGAGCCCGCCGGGACGTTCTGGCGTGCCGAAGAGTATCATCAGCAGTACTTCGCAAAACGGGGCGGCGGACACTGCAGGATTATGTAGTGGTTCGAGAAGAAACGGGATCGTCGGTAAAGGGAGGTCCCCCTTTACTTCACCGACTCTTTCATCTTGTCGACGACGTCCTGGAAGAAGCCTTTGCTCTTCTTTGCGGGGCGCCTCTTCCCCTCAATCTCAAGGAGGCGCCCATAGAGATCGCGCTCTTCGTCTGTCAGGCGTGTGGGGACGACGATGTGCACCCGCACCAGCATATCGCCGGGCTTCGTCTGCCACCGCACACCCTCGCCTGCAATCTTTAACCCGGTGTTGTGCTGCACACCGGCCGGAATACTCAATACGACCGTCCGCCCGTCGATCGTCTTGATCTCGACCTCGGAGCCCAGCGCCGCCTGGGCCGGGGTGATATCGACGGTCGTCTCCAGGTCGTCACCCCGCCTGACGAACGACTTATGCGGCGCAACACTGATCTCGATGTAGAGATCCCCCGGCGGCGCACCGTACTCTCCGGCGTCGCCGTAACCTTCCATCCGGAGGCGCATGCCCGTGTCCACGCCCGGCGGGACACGGACCTTCACAGTCTGCCGGGCGCGCCGGTGCCCGCTCCCGCCACAGGTCTTGCACCGGGCCTCGGGCATCCTCCCCCGTCCCCCGCAGGCGGTGCAAGGTGTCATCCGGACGAAACTCCCGAAGATGGACTGGCTCATCTGGCGCATCTGTCCGCTTCCGCCGCACGTCGGGCAGGTGGTGAACTTCCTCGTCTCGCTCCCCGTTCCATCGCAGACAGGGCAGGGCTCGACATGATCGACGGAGATCTCCTTCTCCGTTCCGAACACCGCCTCCTCAAGCGTGATGCGCATATTCATCAGGAGGTCGGCGCCGGGGCGGGGGCCGCTCTGCCTGCCCCCGCCGAATCCGCCGCCGAAGAACGCATCGAAGATGTCACCGAACCCCGAGAAGTCGGCGCTGAACCCGCCGGAGTAGCCGCCGCCGGAGTACGAACCGCGGGACGCGTTGCTATAGGCTTCATGCCCCATCCGGTCATACTGAGCGCGCTTCTGGGCGTCGGAGAGGACGCTGTAGGCCTCGTTGATCTTCTTGAACCGCTCCTCGGCCCCCGGCTCCTTGCAGACATCGGGGTGATACTTTCGTGCCAGGTCCCGGTACGCTTTCCTGATCTCCTTCTCGTCGGCGTCTCTCGCGACGCCGAGGATATCATAGTAGCTGTCCGGACCCATCGACCTCACTCTTTGACTTCGTAATCGGCATCAACGACGTTATCATCCTTCTTTGCGCCGCTTCCCGCCGCTTTCTGCTCCTGGGCGGCGGCCTGGGCTTTCTGGTACATCTTTGTCGTGACCGCATATACCGCTTCGGTCAGGAGATCCATCTTCTGCTTGATGGCCTCAAGATCGTCACCCTCAAGAGCCTTCTTGAGGTCGGCAATCGCAGTCTCGATCTTCTCCTTCTCCGAAGCGTCGATTGAGTCCCCGGCGTCCTTTATGGCCCGCTCGGCGGTGAAGATCGCGGTGTCGGCGGTGTTCCGAAGATCAATCTCCTCGCGCTTCTTCTTGTCCTCTTCCTCGTATTTCTTTGCCTCATCAATCATCCGCTGGATCTCGGACTCGGAGGGGCGGGAATCCTGCGGCTTGATGGTGATCGACTGCTCGTTGCCCGTGCCGAGGTCCTTTGCCGAGACGTGGACGATGCCGTTTGCATCGATATCGAACGTGACCTCGATCTGCGGGATACCCCGTGGTGCCGGCGGGATACCGGTGAGCTGGAACCGACCCAGAGTGAAGTTGTCCTTTGCGAGCGCCCGCTCGCCTTGCACGACGTGGATCTCGACCGAGGTCTGGCCGTCGGCAGCGGTGGAGAAGATCTGGCTCTTGCGCGTCGGGATGGTGGTGTTGCGCTCGATCAGTTTCGTCGCGATACCGCCGAGCGTCTCGATCCCGAGCGAGAGCGGGGTCACGTCGAGGAGCAGGACGTCTTTTGTCTCGCCGGTCAGCACGCCGCCCTGGATCGCGGCGCCGAGGGCGACACACTCGTCGGGGTTGATGCCCTTGTCGGGCTCCTTGTTGAGGATCTTCTTCACGGTCTCCTGCACGAGCGGTACACGGGTCGATCCGCCGACAAGAAGGACGTGGTCGATATCGCCGGGGCTCAGTTTAGCATCAGAGAGCGCCTGTTTCACCGGTCCGATGGTTGAGTCGACGAGATCGGCGATGAGCTGCTCGAATTTTGCACGAGTAAGATCGATATCGAGGAACTTGGGCCCGCTATCCGTCGTGGTGATGTAGGGGAGGTTGATGTTGGTCTTCTGGACCGTAGAGAGTTCGATCTTCGCGTTCTCGGCTGCGTCCCGTAGCCGCTGCATGGCGACCGGATCCTTGCGGAGGTCGACGCCCTCCTTCTTCTGGAACTCATCGACCAGGTAGTCGATGATCCGCCGATCGAAGTCGTCACCGCCAAGGTGGTTGTTCCCTGCGGTCGCCTTGACCTCGAAGACACCGTCGCCGAGCTGGAGGATGGAGACATCGAACGTACCGCCGCCGAGGTCGTAGACGAGAACCGTAGACTCGCCTTCCTTGTCAATACCGTAGGCGAGGGCGCTTGCAGTCGGCTCGTTGATGATCCGGAGCACCTCGAGACCGGCGATTGTTCCTGCGTCCTTGGTTGCCTGTCTTTGAGCGTCGTTGAAGTATGCGGGAACTGTGATGACGGCTTTTGTTATCTTCTCGCCCAGGTACGCCTCTGCGTCCAGTTTGAGCTTCTGGAGGATCATCGCAGAGATCTCCTGGGGCGTGTAGGTCTTATCCCCGATCGTGACCTTCTCACTCGTGCCCATCTTGCGCTTGATCGACTGGATGGTACGGCTTGGGTTTGTGATCGCCTGCCGCTTTGCGACGGTCCCGACCAGCCGCTCGCCCTCCTTGGTGAAGGCTACGACCGAGGGGGTAGTCCTCCCGCCCTCGGCGTTGGCGATGACGGTCGCCCGCCCGCCTTCCATGATTGCCATGCACGAGTTCGTTGTTCCGAGATCGATGCCAAGGACTTTCTCTGAAACCATCTGCTTATTCCTCCATTCCCTTAGACACTACGACTTTAGAGCACCTGATGACCTTATCCTGCATACAATACCCACGGATGACCTCGTCGATCACGGTCCCTTCTTCTGCTTCTGAAGGAACGTAGGCGATAGCCTCATGCCGTTCGGGATCAAAAGGAAGGTTCCGGCACTCGATAGGCTTGATCCCATGCCGTTCAAGAATGGTCATAAAGAGCTTCTTGATCTGCTCCATTCCTTCCTTGAGACCCGCACCGTCGGCCTTCTCCGCCCGCTCAAAGTTGTCTACGACGTCGAGCAACTCCACCGCGAACTCCTCGATGGCAAATGTTGTACGAGCGTCGAGCTCCCGGGCCATCCGCTTTCGGTAGTTGTCGAAATCTGCCGCAAGGCGCAGATAACGGTCGTTAAGGTCATCATACGCCTTCTGCAACTCTTCAAGCGTCGGAGATGCTGCATCCGTCGTTTCATCGAGATCTTGTTGCTTCTCGTTTGGTTCGGATGTATTCTCCTGCATACGCCTTACCTGCTTGAGAATGATGTAAACTACTCGTTTTTGAATATATTGTAATGTAGTTCTATATAATATTGGTGGATAGGGCAAGAATCTGGGTTCTATAATGAGTCGATTTTTCGATTGGGCGCTCTTTCGAGAATATTCCTTCACCGATATGCAGTCCCGAATGAGGCAACTGAAGCCTCTCTGGCTAAATAGCGTCTGATTCACCCCGCATACAGGCCGGCGGGATGAAATACCCCCAAATCCGCGGGCGGCGCCAAATATATCTCCCTATCCCGCTCATGTGTTAACCATGAAGTGGGCACTGCTGTCAGTCTGGGATAAAGCAGGCATCGCTGATCTTGCAAAGACGCTTGTAGAGCATGGTTATCGGATCCTGAGTTCTGGCGGCACCGGAGCCGCGCTGGAGCAGGCGGGCGTTCCGTTCACAGATGTTTCCACCTACACCGGGTTTCCTGAGATGATGCACGGTCGGGTGAAGACCCTTCACCCGAAGATCCACGGAGGTATCCTTGGGCGCCGCGGCATCGATGACGCTGTGATGCAGGAGTACGGGATCGAGCCGATCGATCTTGTCGTGGTGAACCTCTACCCCTTCGAGAAGATGAAGGATGCGGGGTTAACACTCGATGAGATCATCGAGTACATCGATATCGGCGGTCCGGCAATGGTGCGGGCGGCGGCGAAGAACCATAAGTACGTCGCGGTCGTTGTTGACCCGGCCGACTATCCCATGGTCGCGGATGCCGTCCGGCGGGGCGGGTTTACAGCAGAAGAGCGGCTGGCCCTCGCCGCAAAGGCGTTCGCCCGGACAGCGGCTTATGACGGCGCAATCACGAATTACTTCACCGGCATTGACCGGCCGTTCCCTGAAGTCCTCACTCTTCAGTTCAAGAATGGAAGACCACTCCGCTACGGTGAGAATCCGCACCAGGCAGCTGCAGTCTATGGTGATGCCGGCATCGCCGGGGAGGAACCCCTCCAGGGAAAGCAGATGTCCTACAACAATTACCTTGACGTCGACGCTGCAGTCGGCCTGCTCAGGGAGTTCGAGGAGTGCGCCGTCGTCATCGTCAAGCATAACAACCCCTGTGGGGTCGCGACCGGCGAGAACCTTCTTGAGACCTACATCGCTGCGCGGGAGGTCGACCCGGTCTCGGCGTACGGCTCGATAGTCGCGATGAACCGAGAGGTGGGGGCAGACGTCGCCCGCGAACTCACAAAGACCTTCGTCGAGGTCGTTATCGCCCCGTCCTACACGCCTGAAGCGCTTGAGATCATGAAGGTCAAGGAGAACATGCGGGTGCTCCGTCTGCCCGAGCCGGTGGTGCGGGATGAGGTTCGGAGCATCGACGGCGGCGTGCTGGTCCAGCGGACGGAGCCCTATAAGGAGAACTGGCAGGTCGTGACGGAGCGGGAACCCACAGCCCACGAGATGCGGGCGATGCAACTCGCCTGGAAGGTCTGCCAGCACACAAAGAGCAATGCCATCATATTTGCGGATGAGAAAGCCGTCATCGGGATCGGTGCCGGACAGATGAATCGGGTCGAGTCCGCAGAGATCGCGGTCAAGAAGGCCAGAAAGTCCCTTGCCGGTTCAGCGGTCGCCTCGGACGCTTTCCTCCCCTTCCCCGACACCCTGGAGGTCGCGGCGGCGGCGGGCGCAACGGCGCTCGTCCAGCCGGGCGGCTCCATCCGGGATCAGGAGGTCATCGACGCGGCGAACCGGCTGAACGTCGCGATGGTCTTTACCGGTGTGCGGCACTTCCGGCATTAAACACTTTTTTTGAGTTATTCCAAACTGTTATATTCCCCGCCCCCTCTTTGCGGCCGAAGGTGATGTGGTATGGACTATGGTAGTATCATCTCCCGGTCGTTACGTTACACAAAAGACGCCCTCTGGGGCGAATGGTGGCGGTGGGTGCTCCTGGTCATCCTATCGCTCATCCAGACGTTCACGCTCTTTTTAGTCCCGCTCTACAGCGGCTACCTTGTCCGGGTGCTCTCCGGCCGGCGGCCCGCCCCGGACGTGAACCAGTGGGGCAGGCTCTTTGTTGACGGATGGAAGCTGAACATCATCACTCTGATCTACCTGATCCCGGTAATCCTGGTCCTAGCCGTCTTTGGGGGAATTGCAGCCATCTCAGCCATAGCGGCAAAGGGGCTGGATAACCCCGATGTATGGGCATCGGCCGTCGCGGCAGCCGTCACCGGGATCGTGATCGCAAGCATCCTCTGGATCATTATATCGTTCATATCCATGCTTGCCGTCGTCCGGTTTGCCCACACGGGGAGATTCTTCCAGGCGTTCAGCTTCGGGGCGATCTTCTCTCATATCGGGCGAATAGGATGGGGTGCCTGGATCCTTGTGGTCATCATCCTCGCCCTCATCGGCCTCGTCTATGCGGTTGTAACCGGGCTCATCACCTCGATACCCATCCTCGGCTGGATCATCAACCTCTTCCTCGGGGTGGCCTACGGCATTTTCCATGCCCGCTATCTTGTTGAGGCCTATGAGAGCGTCCCGGCGCCGGGATAAGATTACATTTTTTGGTGCAATATCGGTCTTCCTCTGCAGGGAGAACTGCACCATTTACCGATTCATGAAAAGAATTAGTCAATGAACCTGGAGGTATCCTCGCCGGTATTCATCCTTGTGGCAGAGGTGCATGCATCGACGTTCCCGATGAGCCGCCGGAAAGTCGATCGGGATAAAGAGTGATAGAGTACAGGGCACGTCCAAACTATCCATGATACATCTGACCAAATCCAGAGAGGAATAAGGACAGAATTGCGGCGATGACTAGACTCCTCTGGTGAACGATGCTGCCAGTTCTGGCCGGGTCGCCTGGATCGCGACCGGGACGGCCTACAGAATCCCTTCAACCCAACTTCCGCCCTGTCCTAGGCTCTAAACGCCACCTCGCTGTGATTTCGGGATAGTTTTTCTGCACCTCAGTTGACCAATTTGAACCGAAAATATTGCTCATTTTCCATAAAAATTGGCATAATGGAGAGGGCTATGGCAACACTTTTATATCATCCTGTCTCAGGGTAAATCATAGGGGTTATACCTATGGACGTTGGAAACATGCTGAGCGATTCGTTCGGCTATGCAAAAGACGCAGTCTGGGGAAAGTGGGTCCAGTGGATCCTGCTTATCATCAGCACGATCATATTCCCGCTCATCATGGGATATATGGTCCGCATTTATAGTGGTGTGAAGCCGGCTCCCGAGATGGGGAACTGGGTGAAGACATTCATAGACGGCCTGAAACTCTGGATCATCGGGATCATCTATGCCATCCCGATATTCATCGTCATGGCCATCTTCATGGTGCCGATATTCATGGCAGCTGACAGCGGAGACGCCATGCTCGCCCTCGGGTCGCTGGGCATCGGACTCATCGTCATGCTCATCGTAGGAATCATTATCACGCTGGTCTCGGCGATCGGTATGATCCGGTTCGCGCGAAAGGACAGCATGGGCCAGGCATTTGCCTTCGGCGCTATCCTTGAGCACATCGGAAAGATCGGCTGGGTGAACTACATCGTCGCCCTCATCGTCCTCTGGATCGTCGGGATTGTCTTTGGCGTCATCGTCGCCTTGCTGAGTTTCATCCCGATCATCGGCGGACTGATCGCACTGTTCCTGTTCCCGGTCTGGGCGATCTTTGCGGCACGGTATATGACCCTGATCTACGAGAGCGCCCCGGCACCGGCGTAAAAATCTATTCTTTTTTGACTGCGGTCACATACTGCGTCTCCTCTGTATTTCCAGATCATCGCTCTGATGACTCTGATACGCTTCTCAAGGACCAACAGTTTCAGAGAGGCATTCAACATCGGTGCCATCGTCGCGGCAATCCTCGTCGAACCGTTTGCAGCAGTATTCGTGACGAGGTACTACATCCTCATCTATGACAGCGCGGCAGCACCTGCCTAAACAATCCTCTTTTTTTTGTGAAATCCCGCTCAAATTGGCGTTCATCTATCGCCCTCCTCCGTAAGAACTTCGCAGTCTTGAGGCAGAACCTCCCCTTTGCCTGACCGGGAGCTCCCGGCAGGCACGCTCCAAGGCCAGCATCCCCGCCATGAACGGACATACCGGGGCGCTCTAGCCCCGTCCGGATATCATCTTTCGGCATTTGAGTGATTATACAAGGATTACTGCATACTTCTTCAGAAACGAACGATATCTAACCAGATAAATCCAGCATATTTATATACAGTATTCTCACATCTACTCGTAGGTAAATCCTATGGACTACGGAACTGCAATCTCCAGGTCATTTGAGTATACCAAGGATGCCCTGGTGGGAAAATGGATGCGGTGGGTCATCCTGGCGGTCCTGTCAATCGTGCAGGGGCTTACGCTCTCTCTGGTCCCGCTCCTTAACGGCTACGCCGTGCGGGTGCTTGCAGGGAAGACGCCGGCTCCTGAAGTCGACGGATGGGGCAAACTCTTCATCGACGGATGGAAGTTGAACATTATCGCGCTGATCTATATGCTCCCGGCGATCATCATCTTCGCGGTATTCGGCGGGTTTGCTATCATCAGTGCCGCGGCAAACGAGGCCACCGGCGGCGACCCGACGGCAGCAGTGCTGAGTCTCCTCGGGGGTTCCCTGCTTGCAGCGCTCATCGCGATCATCCTCGCGTTCATTGCCCTGTTTGCTATCATGCGGTTCGCCCACACGGACAGCCTCGGTGAGGCGTTCAACTTTGGTGCAATCTTTGCGCACATCGGCAAACTCGGGTGGGGAACCTGGATCATCGCGGTCATCGTCCTTCTCATCATCGCACTCATCTACGGGTTTGTGGTCGGCCTCCTTTCCATGATACCCTTGATCGGGTGGCTCATCGTCCTCTTCCTCAACGTGGCGTTTACCGTCTTCTACGCACGGTACCTTGCCCTGGTTTACGAAGAGACATCTGCTCCGATGTAAGTCGGAGGAACCCTTTCTTTTTCCCCGCCTGCAGGGCCGCGATCAGGCCGGGGCAGGTCACTTGCAACCACTCACCGTTATAAACAGTCTTTCATTCCGTCATCACCTTTTACGAACAAAACGGCATGTTTTTCCCCAAAACAGTAGGACGCTATCGTCATATCCGGTGACACACATGGATTGCATGCGCCTACTCAGCGCCTCCTTCGACTACACGAAGGAAGCCCTCTGGGGCAGGTGGATCCGCTGGTTCCTCCTGCTCATCGCCTCGATCATATTCCCGCTCATCTACGGCTACAGCGTACGGGTCATGAGCGGCGCAAAGCCTGAACCCGAGTTCGAAGGCTGGATCAGGCTCTTTATCGACGGCATCAAACTGCTCGTCATATCGATCGTCTACTCGATCCCGCTCATAATCCTCATGCTCCTTCCACTGGTGCTCTACCTCACCCCGGTCTCGACGACAACGACCCCGGCGGGGGCGAGCTCCGGCGGGCTCATCGACCCGGGGCTTGGCATCTTCGTGGCTCTCGCCTTCTTCGTCATCTGTATCCTCGCCGTCATCGTCCTCGGCATTCTTGCGACGTTTGCGGTGGTCCGGTTCGCCCGCACGGGGAGGATGCGCGAGGCCTTCAGGTTCAGGGCCATCCTTGCACACATAAAAAGGATCGGGTGGCTCAATGTCTTTGTCGCTCTCCTCGTTCTGACGGTCGTCATCACGGTTGCGCAGGTCATCCTATCCCTGATCCCGATCATCGGCTGGCTCCTCTTCTTCCTCCTGACACCGGCGTTTATCATCTTCGCCTCCCGCTACCTCGCTCTCCTCTATGAGAGCGCCCCGGCGCCGGTGTAATATCTCTCATTTCTTTTTCTTGTCCTCCAAATGCCCAACATTTAAGTAACGGTGTCGCCAAATGTTATGGCGGTGGAACCCACTATGAGTGATTGTTTTATTTGGTGAATCGATCCGCTTTTTTGACACTACCTTACGGGACGGCGAACAGACACCCGGTGTCTCTCTCACGCCGGACGCAAAGCTTGAGATTGCGACGCACCTTGCCGAGGTTGGCGTACACGTCATCGAGGTCGGCTCTGCGGCCGCCTCTCTCGGGGAGCGCGAATCCATCCGCGCCATCGCCGACGCCGGGCTTTCGGCCGAGTGCTGCACCTACGTCCGGGCTCTTCCCGGGGACATCGATCTCGCCGCCGATGCCGGTGCCAACTCTGTGCACCTCGTTGTACCGGTGAGCGACCTCCATATCAGCAAGAAGCTTCGAAAGACCCGCGACGAGGTCTCCGAGATGGCCTGGAGCGCCGTCGAGTACGCGAAGGAGCGCGGGCTCATCGTCGAACTCTCCGGGGAGGACGCGTCCCGCGCCGACCAGGCGTTTCTTGCGGAGGTCTTCCGCGAAGGAGTGGAACGGGGTGCCGACCGGCTCTGCTTCTGCGACACCGTCGGGCTCCTCACCCCCGAGCGGGCGGCCGCGATGATACCGCCGCTCTGCTTTGCCCCGCTCTCGATCCACTGCCACGACGACCTGGGGTTTGCGCTCGCAAACACCGTCGCCGCCCTCAGGGCGGGGGCGACCGCTGCCCACGTCACCGTCAACGGCCTCGGCGAGCGGGCGGGGAACACCTCTCTCGAGGAACTGGTGATGGCGCTCGAGGTTCTCTACGGGGTCGATACCGGGATTAAGACCGAAGAACTCTACCACCTCTCGACCCATGTCTCCCGGCTGACCGGGGTGCCGCTCCCGACCAACAAGCCGATCGTCGGAGAGATGGCCTTCACCCACGAGAGCGGGATCCATGCCCACGGGGTGATGCGGGACGCAAGCACCTACGAACCCATCCGGCCGGAGCAGGTGGGCCGAAAGCGCCGCATCGTCCTCGGGAAGCACTCGGGGTCGGCGGCGGTCGAGGCCGCGCTCCATGACATGGGGTATACCCCGAATGCGGCGCAGCTTGCCGAGATCGTTGCCCGGATCAAGCAGATCGGGGATGCCGGAGTGCGGATAACCGACGCAGACATCATGGCGATCGCCGATACGGTGATGGAGATCGAGTTTAAGCCCTGTATCGAACTGCGCCAGTTCACCATCGTCTCGGGGAGCAACGCGATGCCGACCGCCTCGGTGACGATGCTGGTTCACGGCGACGAGATCACCGGAGCCGCAGTCGGGACCGGGCCGGTGGATGCGGCGATCCGCGCGCTCCAGCGATCGGTTGCAGCGGTCGGAAACATAAGACTCGACGAATACCGCGTGGATGCCATAACCGGCGGCACAGATGCCGTCGTTGACGTAACGGTCAAACTCAGCAGGAACGGGAAGACCGTGACCTCGCGGGGTGCCCGGACCGACATCATCATGGCCAGCGTCGAAGCAGTTATCGCCGGAATGAACAGACTACTCAGGGAAGAGCATGAAAACCGGAGCCAGGACTCTGATTGACGCGCTGCAGCGTGAAGGGGTGGACACCATATTCGGCTACCCCGGTGGCGTAGTGTTGCCGATCTACGATGAACTCTACGATTCGTCGATCCGGCATATTCTGGTAAGGCATGAGCAGGCAGCGGCGCACGCGGCCGACGGGTACGCGCGTGCAAGCGGCCGCGTAGGCGTATGCCTTGCCACCTCCGGCCCCGGCGCGTGCAACCTGGTTACAGGGATCGCGACGGCGTATATGGACTCCATTCCTATCGTGGCGCTCACCGGTCAGGTGCCCACCGGCCTCCTCGGGAACGATGCGTTCCAGGAGTCGGACATCACCGGGATCACGATGCCGGTGACGAAGCACAACTATCTGGTCAAAGATGCCAACGATCTCGATCGCATCGTTCAGGAAGCCTTCTACATCTCCCGGACCGGACGGCCCGGTCCGGTGCTGATCGATCTCCCCAAAGACGTCAGCACGAGCGAGGTGAGGAACAGCAAACCCGTCCCGGAGACAGTCTCCCTCCGCGGTTACCAGCCCACCTATCAGGGGCATATCCGCCAGATCGACAAGGCGATAGACCTTATTGCAAGAGCGGAGCGCCCGCTCGTCTATGCCGGCGGGGGCGTGATCCTCTCGGGGGCATCTGCCGAACTCCTGCAGTTCATCGAGACGGCAGGGATCCCCATCACGACGACCCTGATGGGGCTCGGCGCCGTCCCCGGCGATCACCCGCTCAACCTCGGGATGCTCGGGATGCACGGCACCCAGCCCGCGAACTACGCGGTGACGGAGTGCGACCTCCTGATAGCCATCGGCGTCCGGTTCGATGACCGGGTGACGGGCAAGATTGAGTCCTTCGCGCCGAACGCGGCGGTCATCCATATCGATATCGACCCGGCCGAGATCGGGAAGAACAAGGTCGTCGATGTCCCGATCGTGGGTGACGTCAAAGCTGTCCTCCAGGCGATCCTCCAGCGGATGCAGAAGCGCGGTGATACGGCGGGCTGGGTCAGTCGGGTCAGCGCCTGGAAGACGCAGTACCCCCTCCGCTACCGCGATGACGGCCACCTTCGCCCGCAGTACGTCATCCAGGAACTCAGCGACATCTTGAACGGCGAGGGTATCATCACAAGCGAGGTCGGCCAGAACCAGATGTGGACCGCGCTCTACTACTGCTTCAAGAAACCCCGGACCTGGATCACCTCGGGGGGCCTTGGGACCATGGGCTACGGCTTCCCGGCAGCCATCGGCGCTCACTTCGCCCGGCCGGATACGCCGGTCGTCGATGTTGCAGGCGACGGGAGTTTCCAGATGAATATCCAGGAACTCGGGACGGTGGCGCAGTATAACATCCCCGTCAAGGTCGTGATCCTGAACAACATGTACCTCGGGATGGTGCGTCAGTGGCAGGAGCTCTTCTACGACCGCCGTTACTCCTACACGGAGCTCCCGCCGGTGGACTTCGTGAAGATCGCAAACGCCTACGGCGTCGAGGGGATCCGGGTCGAGGAGAAGGCCGACGTCCGGGAGGCACTCGAGACAGCGCTTGCCACCGACGGGCCGTTCGTCCTTGACTTCAGGATCGAGCGGGAGGAGAACGTCTTCCCCATGGTTCCTGCGGGTGCCGCCATCAACGAGATGATCGGGGTGAGGCAGGGATGAAATCGCATACGCTGAGCGTCCTTGTCGAGAACCGGGCGGGTGTCTTGAGCAGGGTCGCCGGAATGTTCTCGCGTAGGGGGTTCAATATCGAGAGTCTCGCCGTCGGGACCTGCGAGGAGCCCAACATGAGCCGGATCACGATTGTCGTGAACGGTGATGACCGCGTCATCGAGCAGGTGATGAAGCAGACCAACAAACTCATCGACGTCATCAAGGTCTCGGACCTGACGGAGCGCGAGAGCGTGGAGCGGGAACTTGCGCTCATCAAGGTTGCTGCTGAATCAGGCACATCCCGTGCCGAGATCCTCCAGATCGCCGATATCTTCCGGGCCCAGGTCGTGGATGTCGGGTCAAAGACCCTGATCCTCCAGGTGACCGGGGATACGGAGAAGATCGACGCATTGGAGAAACTCCTGCGCCAGTACGGCATCAAAGAACTCGTCCGCACTGGTAAGATCGCACTCCTCCGGGGTGCAAAGACCGTTAAGAGTTCCAAATGACTCCTTTTTTGATGTGATCGAACTGACCATCCATCGGGGTAGTCTCCCGGTTCCCCGGCGATCGTGTTATATGTTAGCACGCCACACAGTGTCATAGCATGTTCTTCGGGTTACCTACTCATACGGCCCTCATCGTGGGCGGTGCGACTCTCTTTGCCGTCGTATTGCTCACCCTCTGGGGCCTCCGGTTCAGGGAGGCCGCTTGAATGGCGGATATAGCAACGCTCGTCCTGATCGCGCTCTACTTTATTGTGCTCATCGGCATCGGGAACTGGGCCTCGAAGAAGATCCACAACACCGAGGACTACATCCTCGCAGGCAGATCGCTCGGGTTCTGGGTCTTCACGATCCTGATCGTCTGCTCGATCTGCAGCGGGATGACCCTGCTCGGTGTGAGCGGCTTTGGGTACACATCAGGCTGGCCGGGGATATGGGAACAGATCTTTGTCCCGCTCGCAGCCTCGTTCTGCATCATCTTCTTTGGGGTGAAGCTCAACGCCATTGGAAAAGAGCGGGGTTACCTGACTGTCCAGGACTATCTCGCCGAACGGTTCGAGAGCCCGCGGGCGCTCCGGGGTCTCTCGGCCATCTCCGGGATCGTCGTCTCGCTGATCTACCTCGTCGGGCAGTACGCCGCGATCAGCATCGTGCTGGTCTGGCTCTTCGGTATCCCGCACTGGCAGGCGCTCCTCATCGCCGGGGTCATCATCACCGCTTACACGGTCGTCGGCGGGCTCTATGCGGTCTCCTGGACGACCCTCTTCCAGGGCGGGATCCTGATCCTCGGCGTCCTCCTGATGGCGCCGCCGGTCATCATGAGTGCCGGCGGGCTTGAGCATATCAACACAGTTCTTACCGGGATCGACCCGAACTTCGTCGAGCCCTGGTACCCGACTGCCTACGCTTCATACGCCTACACGACGCCGGAGTTCCTCTTCTCGTTTGCGATCCTCCTGATGGTCGGCCTTGCCTGCGCACCGCACGTCATCAACAACGTCCTCGCTGCAAAAGAGGCACGTTACTTCAAGTGGGCGCCCCTTGTGGCGTTCGCCATCTACGCGGTCATCATGTTCCTCGTGAAGTTCACCGGATTTGCCGTCCGCTCGCTCGTTGAGGAGGAGACGCTCGTCCTCCCGGACTCCGTGAACGCCCAGGACTTCGCCTTCATCGCCGGCGTCGAGTACGCGATACCGAACGTGGCGCTCTGGGCGTTCTTCGCGGTGATCGTCCTTGCGGCGGTGATGTCGACGACCGACCGGCTGATGCTCACCGTCGGCACCTCGTTCGCGTGGGACGTCTACAAGAACATTCTCCGCCCCTCGGCGTCCGACAGAGAGGTGCTCCTCGTCTCGAAGGTCGCGATCGTCCTCGGGGCCGGCGGTACACTCATCCTTGCTATCAATCCTCCTGAGATGCTCGCCTGGCTGATCTGGATGGGCATCGGGGTGATGCTCGCGACGTTCGCGGTCCCGCTGCTCGCCGGGCTCTACTGGCGCGGCGCGACCGGAGAGGGAGCGATCGCGAGCATGGCGGTCGGGCTCGTCTCTTCCGGCATCTTCGGCTACTGGCACCAGTTCGTGGCGAAGCTCCCCGTGCACTTCAGCCTCTACGCGCTCATCTGCTCGCTTCTCGCCATGGTCGTCGTCAGCCTCATGACCGCCCGGAACTCCGAGGACGTACTCGACGGCACCCGGACCGGCTGGTTCATCCAGTCGCCAGCCCTCCCGTCACAGGCCGCAAGCCCCGGAGAGACCTGGTTTGCCGACCGGGACGCAGCCCGCCGGCAGTGACGGGGGAACGCATCCCCGCTTTCTTTTTTAGCCAAGTTCAAGCGCTATTCACAACCTCGACGATGCGGCGGCTCGCCGCGGCGGATGCAGAACATGGTGCAATTGCTGGCCGGATCCAGCGGGGTGCCGCACCGAGGTGAGGAGGCGCTACAGGCGCCTGGAGATCACGGTTGCGGATATACAGGCACAGGCGGGGAGCGAACCCCGTGCATAATCCCTATTCGTTCTGCTGCCGTCAGCTCCATTCTATTTGGCCAGCGGCATGATCTCGACCGGTGGGATATGCCCCCCTCGCCATCACCACCATGTTCTGGCAAAGATCAGACCCTCGCACATGCTCCGGCCACTGCAGAACCGGTGGTACACCCGAACACTCACCCCGCGTTCCCGGCCTAATTTCACTGAATTTTCAGCCCAATATGCAGCAATCGCGGAGAACAGATGGTCAACCATATATGGCATCGGCAGTAAACCCTATAAGCGTGAAAACGGCGGTACTGGGTGGCGGTCTCACCGGGATTACGCTGGCCCGCCTGCTCCATGAACAGGGCGAGGATGTGGTTGTTCTCGAACAGAATGTAACAATCGGGGGGCTCTGCCGCTCGAGGAGTGAGTCGGGTTTCACGTTTGACATTGGGGGCTCGCACATCATCTTCTCCCGTGACACGGAAGTCCTCTCATTCATGCTCTCGGTCCTCGGCGAGAACGCCGATCGACGAAAGCGGAATACAAAGATTCTCTATAAAGACCGCTACGTAAAGTATCCCTTCGAGAACGGTCTCTACCAACTGCCCGACGAAGACCGTTTCTTCTGCATCAACGAGTTCGTCAAAAACCTCATCGCCGTCGAGAAGGGCGAGGTTCCGCCGCCCACGAACTTTGCCGAGTGGATCACCTATACCTTCGGCCGGGGGATTGCCGAGTGCTACATGCTCCCCTACAATCAGAAAATCTGGAACTATCCGGCCGATCGGATGTCGCACCACTGGGTTGAGGGGCGCATACCCCGCCCTCCGGTCGAGGATATCATCAAATCAGCCATCGGGATCGAGACCGAGGGCTATGTTCATCAGGCGGTCTTCTCCTACCCGATCGAAGGCGGGATCGAGGCGCTGGTCCGGGCCATTGCAGAACCGATCCTCCCGGCCGTCCGGACAGGGTTTCGCGTCGCCTCAATCCGTGAAGAAGACGGGGGATTTGCTATCAGCGATGGCAACGAGGTCATCCACGCCGACCGCCTGATATCGACCATCCCGCTCCAGAACCTGCTCCCCAGTCTAGCGGACGTCCCGGCCGAGGTACAGGCGGCCTGCGACGCCCTCCGCTATAACTCGCTATGCTCGGTCTTCATCGGGCTTGCAGGGGAGGTCCCGGATATCTCGTGGCTTTACATCCCCGATCCGGCGACGGGCCTCTTCAACCGGATCTCGTTCCCCTCAAACTATAGTACTAAAGTCGCTCCCCCGGGCCACTCCTCGATCCTCGCCGAGATCACCTACAACGACGGGGACGCGGTCTCGAGGATGTCCGATGCCGAGATCATCGAGCATACCGTCACCTCCCTTGTAGCCGCAGGGATAATCCCCTCGAAGGATGCGGTCGTCTACACCGGTCTTGAGCGACAGAAGTTCGCCTACGTCGTCTATGATATCGATTACCTCCGAAACATCGCGATTGTCCGGGAGTTCTGCCGGGAGCGGGGCATCAACCTCGTCGGCCGGTTCTCGCAGTTCGAATACCTTAACATGGATGGCTGCATCAGGAGCGCGATTGACTTCGTGGGGGCAAACCGATGAAGGTCAATATATTCGTCGAAGATTTCCGGTTTCTTCGGTATATCGGGTGCGCAACGGCTGCAAGGACGCTGTACAACCACCTTGCCCGTCTCCCCGATATGGAGGTCTCCCGAAACCAGTATCTCGGCGATTTTGACCTGACTCACTACCATACCTTCGGGCCCTGGGCGATGTATCACCTGAAGTTCACCAATGGCGTAAAGGTTCTGACCGCTCACTCAACCCCTCGCCTGAATGACGGGAATGTCGCCTTCGCAAAGAGGATCAACACTGTATATCCGAAAATCTACCGGCAATTCGACCATATCATCACGATCTCGGAGCCCTGCCACCGGGAGGTCGAGCAGCTCGTCCCCGAGATCCCAAAGACCCTCATTCCAAACGGCATCGACCGGGAGTACTTCAAACGGGACAACAAAAAGCGCAGACTCTTTCGCAATGAGTATGGGATCGATCCCGACCAGAAAGTGGTCCTCTCCGTCGGCCAGCAGACCCCGCGGAAGGGCATCTATGACTTCCTCAAACTTGCCAACCAGCACCCTGATATGACCTGGGTCTGGGTGGGCGGGTTCCCCTACGGGACGCTCTCAAAGGACTATGCGAAGATCCAGATGCTCAAGACCCACTGCCATGAGAATGTCATCTTCACCGGGGTCATCGATGACATCTCCCGGGCATACAGCGGGGCGGACGTCTTCTTCATGCCGTCCCATGCCGAGACGTTCGGTCTTGTGATCGTCGAGGCTCTCTCGGCCGGTCTCCCGGTCATCGCCAGAGATATCTTTGAGTTCCGGGAGATATTTGGGGATTCTGTCCTCTTTTTCTCCGATGTTGGCGAGGCGCAGGACCTCCTTACTGACGATGCAACCCTCCGACGCTGTGCAGCGAAAGCCCGTGCCTCAACCGAGGGCTACGACATCACGCTTATAGCAAAACGGCATCAAGAGTTATACAAGGAGTTGATCGAGGGATGATCTCCGTCGTCGTTCCAACCTATAACGAAGAGCAGAACATCGAGCGCTGCCTGCGGTCCCTTGCCGACCAGACGGTGCCGAGGGAGACGTACGAGATCATCGTCGTCGACGGAAACTCGAAAGACAGGACCCGGGAACTGGCCAAGCCTCTTGCGGATAAGGTTTTTATCCAGACGAGCAAGCGGGTCGGCGGGGCGCGAAACGATGGGGCAATGGCCGCAAAAGGCGATATTATCGCCACGACGGATGCCGATTGCATCCTTCCCCGAGACTGGATAGAGCGGATCGAGAGAAACTTTGCGGAGCGCCAGATCGTGCAGCTTTACGGTACGGTCTATCCGATCGAGGATACCTTCCGCAACCGGCTCTCACTCATGGGCGCAAACGCCTTCTCGCGCTTCGGCTACTACACCCGGACGATATACTTCACGCTCGGGTGCAACACGGCCTTCGACCGGGATGCGTTCTTCCAGGCCGGGATGTACCGGTGCATCGATGCCGGGGACGACCTTGAGATCGCGCAGAGGATGCGCAAACTCGGGAAGGTCTACCTCGATCCCCGCCTGAAGGTCGGGTTCTCGATGCGGCGCTACCAGCAGTTCGGGACTATCAAGTCGCTCTGGGAGTGGTTGTATATCGTTCTTCGCGGCGGCGAGGCAAGCGGTGCGACCTACTCACGGCGGGAGTATAAGTAAGCGTGGAGACCAAACGACCTATCCCTGAGATCTTCGCTGAGGTGGTGCACCGGTCCGATAACTGCGAGTTTGCCCGCCGCCTCGGGATGGTGGTCACCGAGATCGCCGATGGGTGCGTCCGGGTGACGATGCCGACTGCAGGGATGAAGAACGGTCACGGCACAGTCCACGGGGGCGCAATCTTTGCCATCGCTGACCATGCCTTCGGCATCGCCGGAAACCTGGATGAGGTGGAAGAGACGGGGCTCTCGGCTCATATCCGCTACTTCTCTCCGCCAGCAGGGGGGACGCTTGAGGCGGTCGCCCGCAGGGTCGCGGAGACTGAGAGGACATCAGTGTATGCCGTGGATGTCTACTCAGACGGCCGCCCTGTTGCCTCGTTTGAGGGGATCGGGTTCAAGGTCGGCGCTCAAATGAAGCGGGCGTGATCGGCCTACGTATCTTCCCGCCCGTTTTATCGCCCTATAGGGCCAATATCCTTTGGATGAAACTGCTCTTCGAACTCTCCGGTGAGCACCCCGATCTTCCGGTTGCGGAACTGGAGTGCGTGGGCACCGTGCTTGACCGGCGGATCCAGGTCGCGGTTGCCGAATGTCCGGACCCGGGAGCCGCCCGACGACTTGCCCTGACGCATGTGGTGATGGAGTACCTTGGGGAGTGCGAGCCCAC
The DNA here is from genome assembly GCF_001512385.1 of Methanoculleus sp. DTU007. NCBI lineage: Archaea > Methanobacteriati > Methanobacteriota > Methanomicrobia > Methanomicrobiales > Methanomicrobiaceae > Methanoculleus > Methanoculleus sp. DTU007. The sequence continues at coordinate 42,204 of NZ_LFRO01000073.1, forward strand.
CCATGATGCATTTGTCTCTCTCCTCCGCGATCTTGCCATCCAGACCGAGAAACCATTTGCCGGCCGGGTGAAGATGATCCAGGGGAGCCGGATGGATGTCGCCCGGCTCGAGGTGGAACGGCTGATCGGGAGCCTGATCGTCGGCCCGGTGTCGCTTCGTGAGCCGGTCGAGGAGTACCGCGCCGTCGTATCGGAGGACCGTTGTTACTTCGGCCGCGTCATAATGCGGATCGATCGGGGGGCGTTTGATGTTCGGAATCCCATGCGCCGGCCATTCTTTCATCCCGGCGTCATGATGCCCCGGATGGCCAGGGCACTCGTCAATATCTCCCTTGCTGCCCCTGGGGATTGGGTCTACGACCCCTTCTGCGGCACCGGCGGGATCCTCCTTGAGGCCCGGGAGATCGGCGCCCGGATACTCGGGAGCGACTTCGACCCTGCAATGGTTGCCGGCTACCGGCAGAACCTCCCGAACTCGGATGTGCTGATCGCCGACGCCACCGCGGTCCCGGTCTGCGACCATGCCATCGACGCGGTCGTGACCGATCTCCCCTACGGTCAGTCCGTCCGGATCCGGGCCGAGAGCATGGACAGACTCTACGACGGCTCGCTCGCGGAGATCCGGCGGATCCTCAAGCCCGGGAGGCGCGCGATCGTCGTCACGCATCGCGATATCACGGATATCGCCGCCCGCCACTTCACCGTCCTGCAGGAGCACGAGCAGCGGGTCCACAAGAGCCTGACCCGCCGGATCCTGGTGCTTGCGTGACGGTGCCGACCCTGATTTTTATGAGGTGGGCCGGCAAACTTCATACGTGGAAATAAATTTTAAACGCTATGGCCTTTACCTCATCCGGTGGCAACTCTCGACCCCGATCCTTGCCGGGGTGCTCGCGCTGCTCGGGGGCCTTGGGGCGCTTGCCGCCACCATCATTGCAAACCTCATCGGCGGCCTCATCTTCTTCTGGGTCGACCGGTTCATCTTCACCTCCGAGTCGCTCGCCGCACAGTGGGAGGTCAAGGAGGAGGTCCGGTGCGTGGACTGCGGGAAGGTTGCCCGGGGCTACCGCCTGGTGAAGGCGGAGAACTACGACAAAACAAGAGATCCCGCCCCCGAGTTCCGGTGCGAGGAGTGCTCGAAGAGGAAGTCGGAGGAACTCCGGAGAAAGGGGATTAAATTCTGATGTGGGGGCATAAGAGGGCCAGCAAATCTTGTTAGGTCGTTCTGCAGCACAACGCTACGTCTTTCTTTTAGATGTGTCTGCAGGTGATGGGTCTGTGTACGGATTTCGAGGGGGCATCGCAATTGGGGGGAGGGGCTGACGGGGAGTGCGATGATCCGAAGGACCGGAGCTCGAGCACCGTTAGGTGCGAGGTGCGAGCGAAGCGAGCTTGAGAAACTCGAAGAGTTTCGAGGAACGAAGGGCGGAACGCCCTGAGTTCGAGCACCGTTAGGTGCGAAGGGGGTTCGCCCCCCCTCCCCTGTCCCCACCCCCACATGGCGATAGCCCCCACGGTCCAGTGTACTGGGTTAAGTTTGGTATTCCCGATTCTTCTGTCACAACCTTATACCCCACGTCAGGACCACACAGCCCGACCATGCCGTCCGGTCCTGTCCAGCGCCCGCGGGCGAACCGCAAGTGGGAATACTGCAGTTCGGAGATGAACCCGGTTTCGTGATCATTCCCGCGGATACGGCTCGTCTCCAGAGCAGTCCATCCACCTCACCGCGATTGCAGCCGCGGAGGACGAACACCGTGCAGGTCTCCGGTTGTTCGCCGGGAACAGTCACTTTAATGAGATCTCCATCTACCCTACATCCCCTTGAGGGTGAAGAAGATGGCAGAAATACGAAAGTACGTCAACCCGCCCGCCGCCGAAGTGATATGCGAGTTCCGGTTTCCCGAGGATCTCCCCTGGGATATGACCTATCCCGGCATGCTCTATGCCCACTTAAAAGACGCATACCCAAAACGGGACCAGCGCTACGTGCGCGAGGTGGTCATGCTCCTTGGTCCAGAGGGGCTCCGCGAGGAGATTGTCGTCAGCGAACGGTCGATCTTTCTTACCGAGGACGAGGGCTGTGCCGTCCAGGTCGGCCCCCGCCTCCTCTCGGTGAGTTGCCAGAGGCCGTACGTCCATTGGGAGGCATTCTCGGAGAAGATCCTCGAGGGCTTCGACCGGTTCCGGGAGGTCATCAGTATCGATGCTATCGGGACGATGAACCTGCGCTACGTCAACCTCATAGAGATCCCCGAACGCGAGGTGACACTCTCGGACTACTTCGCCTTCTACCCGACCCTTCCACCGGAGCTGCCACGGGTCCCGGCGGGGTTCATCACCGGGTGCGAGTTCGCGTTCCACGACAACCGCGACAACTGCCGGGTGGAACTTACCGACGCTGTGCCCGAGTCGACGGAGAACAATGCCTTCCTCCTGAATATCGACTACTACCTGACAGAGGGAGAGAGCATCCCACTGGACGGGGTCGCGGACTGGCTGGAGATTGCCCACACGCACGTGCGGGATATCTTTGAGGCCTGCATTAAGGACCCCCTGCGCGACCTCTTCGTCCTCCGGGAGGAGGCAGCAGCGCCAGCACGGTGAGGGTGAATCTCATATGGGCGATATTGTCCGCCGGAAATGGATGAAGATGATGGATGCCCATGCCGGCGAGGTAGAGGAGGTCTACGGGGGGCCGGTCGGGCTCATCTGGGAGATGCTCGCGGGCGAGGATGCCGACGGAGATCTCGACGTACTTGCAGAACGGGCGGGACTGGCCCCGGGGACCCGGGTGCTCGCCCTCCTCCCGGGCCCGGGGGGCCCTGCCAGGCATATTGCGCGTGAGCACGGTGCGACCGTGATCGGGCTTGTCGCGCTGCCGCAGATGGTCGATCTGGCGGTCAAAAAGAATGAAGAGGCCGGTCTTGCCGCCCTGGTCGACTTCCAGCAGGGGAACGCTCTTGAAATGTCGTTTAAGGACGGAATCTTCGACGCAGTCTGGGGCGAGGATGCGTGGTGCTACGTGAGGGATAAAGACCGAATGATCCGCGAGGTCTATCGGGTCTTAAAGCCAGGGGGCACGCTTGCGTTCGCCGACTGGGTGCAGACCGGGCCGATGAACGACGAAGAGTGGCACACCCAGAATACCTTCCGGGCCTTCCCCTACTTTGAGACCCTCGAGAGTTACGCGGGACTCCTTGAGCGGAATGGATTCTCCATCATAGACCTGGGCGATCTCCCCGGCGACTCCACACAAAAGATCTGCAAGATCCGGGAGAGGCTCGAGAATGACCTGAGGGATAGCATCGTCGGGCTCTTCGGGGAGGAGGCATACAAGGATGCCCTGAAAGGGCTTGACCTCTGGGCGATGGCGGCCGACCGGGGGCTCGTCGGCCGCGCGTGGCTGCTCGCGGGGAAGCCGTAGGGTATGACCGCAGGCAGGACTGATCGGTGGACGCTGCCCGACCTTGATGCGGCGATTCAGCGTTGCCGGATGCAGAACGACCGGGGTATCCGGTGCATCCTCGCACCCCTCGGCGAGTATGCGAGAAGCGAGCGGCAGGTCAGGGAGAACCTGGAGCGCTCTTTTGCCGCGATAGCCGCGATCGACGAGCAGGAATTGGACGCATCCCTCACCGTGAAGATGACCGCGCTCGGAGCCCTCATCGACCGGAACGCTGCCCGCGATCTCCTACTTCGGCTCTCCCGCGGGGCGTATGAACGCGGCATCGGGTTTGAGGCGGATATGGAGGGGCGGGGATTTGTGGAAATGACGGTCGAGGCCGCTATCGCTTCCGCTCGGGAGGGGGTGCCGGTGACGCTCGCTCTCCAGGCCTCCCTCGACCGTACTCCGGGCGACCTGGAGCGCATCGTCCGTCACGGCATCCGGCCCCGCCTGGTGAAAGGCGTCTATCCCGGGGATACCGACGACCCAAGCGAGGTTCGGGAGCGCTTTCGTGCGCTTGCAGCGGGACTCCTCGAGCGGGGCGTGCCGTTCTCGGCCGGAACCCATGACCCGGATCTGGTAGCGTGGCTGCTCGAGGATACGACCGGAGTGGTTGAGTTCGCGTTTCTCATGGGGCTTTCAGACGAGACGAAACTTCGGTTCGCAGAAGTTGGCAGGGCAGTTGCAGAATACGTGCCTTTCGGAGAGCAGGCGGATGTCTATATCGCCCGGCGCGAGGCCTACCTCACGAGGCTGGCGGCAGAAGGGCGGATGTCGGTGCCCTGACTCTTCATCACCACCCCTTCCGTCTCGGCCAGGATGCCCGGGCTTGAGTACCTCCTCAGGCATACTCGATCGCCTCCTGGCACGGGGTCGAGTACGGGTTCTGCCCGGTCCAAGGGTATAAAAGGATCGAATCCAATCTTGCGCACCAACTCAGGGGGTGGTGGATGATCCAGGTGCGGGGGAGCGGTATACTCCTGCATATCACGTCCCTGCCGTCAGAGTACGGCATCGGGGACTTCGGTCCGGCGGCATACCGGTTCGTGGAGGCGCTGGAGCAGGCCCGGCAGCACTACTGGCAGATCCTGCCGCTCAACCCGACACAGGCCGGATATGCTCATTCTCCCTACTCCAGCCCATCTGCGTTTGCCCTAAATACCCTCCTCATCAGCCCCGAGATGCTCGTCCGGGACGGACTCCTCAGGAAGAGTGAACTGGAGCCAGCTCCAGAGTTTTCGGAGCGGCGGACGGCATACAAGGCGGCCGCGTGGTACCGGGAACGGCTCTTCTCGATGGCGTACAGGCGGTTCCGCGGTTCGGGGCCGGATCGTGAGTTCGAGACATTCTGCGACGCAAGCAGGTGGTGGCTCGACGACCATGCGCTCTTTGTCGCGCTTAAAGACCACTTCCACGGAGAGGCCTGGGACCGGTGGCCGGAGGAGATCCGGAGCCGGCAGCCGGAGGCTCTCAAGGAGATGCGCGAACTGCTTGAGGAACGGATACGCAAGGAGAAGTTCCTTCAGTACGTCGCCGCCCGGCAGTGGTCGGCCCTCCGTCGGCACTGCGCGAGGCACGGCATCCAGGTCATCGGCGATATCCCGATCTATGTCGCATACGACAGCGTCGACGTCTGGGCGAATCCGGGAATATTCAAACTGGACGAGAACCTCCGCCCGAACGTGGTGGCAGGGGTGCCTCCCGATATCTTCAGCAAGACCGGGCAGCTCTGGGGGAACCCGGTCTATGACTGGCCTGTGCTCAAAAAGCTGGGCTACGACTGGTGGGTGCGTCGGATCGCCCGGTCAGGAGAGCTCTACGACCTCTTCCGGATTGATCACTTCCGGGCGTTCGCCGACTATTACGAGGTCCCGGCGGGGGATGCGACGGCCGAGCACGGCACCTGGGTCGACGGGCCGGGAGCCGACTTTTTTGAGACGCTTGCCCGGCGGTTCCCCTGCTTTGCCATCGTCGCCGAGGACCTCGGGGCGAACACTCCGGCCGTCCAGGCTCTTCTCGACCGGTTCGATCTGCCCGGGATGAAGATCCTCCTCTTCGCGTTCGGCGGGGGGATCGAAAAAAGCCCACATATCCCTCACAACTATGTCCCAAACCTCATCTGCTACACCGGGACGCACGACAACAACACAGCCCGGGGGTGGTTTGAAGAGGAGGCATCGGAGGAGGATAAGGCGCGGTTCTTCGCCTACATCGGGCGAAAGGTGGGGGCGGACGAGGTCCACCGGGAGCTCATCCGCCTTGCGATGACATCGGTTGCACGGGTCTGCATCATCCCCATGCAGGACCTCCTCGGGCTCGGATCGGAAGCGAGGATGAATTATCCATCGACCACCGAAGGGAACTGGGTGTGGCGGATGACGCCGGAGGAGTTCGCCGGTGCGCCCTTCGAGTGGCTGCGAGGGTTGACGGAACTCACCGGGCGGGGGTGATCTGCAGTGGTGCGGATTTGCCCAGGGGTTATTTCGAAATGTCGGGTTAGATGTTGAGTAGCAACTTGAATGCAACGATGCTATCGGCTAAAAGAAAGAAGACATTCAATGGGAAAAGTCTCCCCATAGCAACCCGGATACGGATTCCCACTGGGCATCGCATTACAGGGGGGAGGGGACAGGGGAGTGCGAGCGAAGCGAGCTTGAGAAACTCGAAGAGTTTCGAGGGGGGAGCATCCCCCCTCACACCTAGCGGTGCTCACGCTCACTTTCGTTCGCGCCTCGCACCTAGCGGTGCTCGAGCTCCGGTCCTTCGGACCGTCGCACTCCCCGTCAGCCCCACCCCCCAGCGCGATATCCTCACGGTCCAGTGTATTGGGCACTTCAGGGAAGAGTCAGGTTCTGTTTATATCGCTCTAGTATGATGTCCGACAGTTTGAGGACCAAATCAATACCTCGACGTCAGCATCTCAAGCTCTTCCCTGATGGTCCGGCGGATCATCTCCTCGATGGCCGTGTAGTCGCGCTTCGCCTTCTCCTGCTTCTTCAAGAGCTCTTCCATCTTCATGATCCCGGCTGAGAGGTTCTTCCCGTACTTCAGGGCGACCTCCAGCGCCTCCTCGTCGATCCGGACGACCTTGGACATAGAAAGAAGATTTTCCGGGACGAAATTTAATTGTTACAGATCTGTAACGGACTTGGCCGGGGTTGTAACAGATTTGTAACATTTTTGAGGGAGTTGTAACAATTGTGTTACAGGGCGCGACAGTCGCGACTCCCGGATGGAAGATGTGCTTTATCACCGCTCTGATTCCATTTTAGCCCATTTTTGGGAGTAAGGACGAACCCCGATCACACTTCACGGTTTGGGATCGCACCTCCTGATCCCGTCCCTCACCGGGGCACCGGAACGGCCTCCTTCTCCTTTGCTAACCGCTCCTCGACCTCAGCCACGCGAAGAGTGATCTTTAAGAGTGCGTCGGGCTCGACCGATATCGAGTCGATCCCCTGCTCCACCAGGAAGTCGGCGAACTCCGGGTAGGTGCTCGGCGCCTCGCCGCAGAGCCCGCTGTGCCGCCCATTCCGCCGGCATCCTTCTACGGCCATCGCGACCATCCGCTTGACGGCCGGGTCGCGTTCGTCGAAGGCCTCCCCCACGACCGCCGAGTCACGGTCGATCCCGAGGACGAGCTGGGTCAAGTCGTTTGAGCCTATCGAGAACCCGTCGAAGTACTTGCTGAACGCGTCGATCTCAACGATGTTGCTTGGGATCTCGCACATCTGATAGATCTGCAGACCGTTCTCGCCTCGCCGAAGACCGTTCTTCTCGAGTTCCTCAATGACCCGCTTTGCCTCCTCCACCCTGCGGCAGAAGGGGATCATGATGATCAGGTTCGTAAGCCCCATCTCATCTCTGACACGCTTGAGCGCCCGGCACTCGAGGCCGAACCCCTCCCGGTAGCGCTCATCGTAGTAGCGGGAGGCCCCGCGGAACCCGAGCATCGGGTTTGCCTCCTCCGGCTCAAAGTAGGCCCCACCAAGCAGGCTTGCGTACTCGTTGGTCTTGAAGTCGCTTGTCCGGACGACGACCGGGTTTGGGTAGAACGCGGCGGCAATGGTCCCGACGCCTTCGGCCAGTCTCTCGACGAAGTACTCCTCCCCGTCCGGGTATCCATAGACGAAGTCGGCGATCGCCTCCCGGACGGCCGTATCCTCGATCCGCTCGGGGTGGAGAAGCGCCATCGGGTGGATTTTGATGTAACTGCTGATGATGAACTCCATCCGGGCAAGCCCGATACCGTCGTTCGGGACCATTGCAAGCCCGAAGGCCATATCGGGATTCCCGAGGTTCATCATCACCTCGGTCTTGGGCCGCCGCAGGTCGGAGAGCCGGATCTCTTCGACATGGTACGGGAGGCTGCCCTCGTAGATGAACCCCTCCTCCCCCTCGGCGCAGCTCACCGTCACCTCCCGGCCCGTCGGGATCTTCTCGGTCGCGTCGCCCGTGCCGACGATTGCAGGGATGCCGAGTTCCCGGCTGACGATCGCGGCATGGGATGTCCGGCCGCCCCGGTTCGTCACGATGGCGGCGGCCGTCTTCATGACGGGCTCCCAGTCGGGGGTCGTGGTATCGGAGACCAGAACCTCCCCCGGCTTAAATTCCGGGAGGCGGCTGACGTCGGTGATGATCCGGGCCTTCCCGGCGGCAATCTTATCGCCGATGCTCTTACCTGCGGCAAGCACCGGCCCGCGTTCATCAAGGACGTAGGTTTCGAGGACGTCCCGCACCTTCTGCGAATGCACCGTCTCGGGCCGGGCCTGGACGACGAAGAGTTCATTGGTCTCGCCGTCCTTCGCCCACTCGATGTCCATCGGGACCGGCTTACCAGCCTTCATCGAGTAGTGGTCCTCGATCGTGAGGGCGTATCCTGCGAGCGCAAGGATCTCGTCGTCGGTGATGCAGAACTTCCTTCGGTCCGATTCCGGGACATCGATCCTCCGGGTGACTTCTTTTTCACCTCCGTGAGCGTAGACGAGTTTCACCCGTTTCTCACCGAGGTTCTTCCTGATGACGGCCCGGTAGCCCTTCTTGAAGGTCGGTTTGAAGACGTAGAACTCATCGGGGTTGACGGCGCCCTGGACGACCATCTCGCCAAGGCCGTAGGACCCGGTGATGAGGACGACGTCCCGAAAACCGGTATCGGTATCGAGCGTGAAGATGACCCCGCTTGAGGCGAGATCGGAGCGGACCATCTTCATGACCCCCACCGAGAGGGCGACCTTGAAGTGGTCAAAGCCGTTGTCCACCCGGTAGGCGATCGCCCGGTCGGTGAAGAGGGAGGCGAGGCACCGCGTGTAGGCCTCTCGCAGGGCCTGGTAGCCGCGGATGTTTAAGTACGTCTCCTGCTGGCCCGCAAACGACGCCGTGGGGAGATCCTCGGCGGTTGCGGAGCTCCTGACGGCGACGTCGGCATCGGGCCCGTATTCGTCGCAGAGCATATCATACGCAGCCCGGATCTCGTCCCAGAGGTCATCCGGGACCCCGGCGGAGAGGATCAGGTCGCGGGCACGCCTCCCTCTCCTGGCGAGATCGGTGACGTTGTTCCGATCAAGACCCCTAAGCGTCTCTTTGAGGTCATCGAGGATTCCGGCGGACGAGAGGACGTGCCAGTAGCCCTCTGCGGTCACGGCGAAACCGTCGGGGATCTTTACGCCCTTCGGCGTCAGTTCGCGGTACATCTCGCCGATTGATGCGTTCTTCCCCCCGACGAGGGCGGTGTCCTCTGACCCGATATCGGCGAACCAGCGGATATAGGCCGCATCCTGTCTCATGCTCCCCTGCCCCCGGTCGGTGCCGCTGCCGGCATCCGATAGGTCCCGGCGACGACGTTCTGCGGGTTCCCGGCAAAGAAGGCCTTTATGTTCTCGATGCTGGTCGCGAGGATCCGCTCGACCGCCTCGCGCGTGTTGAAGGCGTTGTGCGGTGTGAGAATCGCCCGATCCGAGTGCAGGAGGGAGAAACTCTCAAGCGCGTCCCGCAGTTCGTCCGCCGGCGCCTCATCAGCCCCGGCAAACTCCTCCTCGATCCAGACCCGCTCCCCCTCGAAGGTATCGAGCGCGACCCCCGCAAGCCGACCCTCGCGAAGGGCATCCGCGACCGCCCTCGTATCCACCACGCCGCCGCGGGCGGTGTTGACGAGGAGAGCAGTGGGTTTGACCAGTCGCAGCCGTTCGGCATTGATCAGGTGGTGGGTGGCCTCCGTGTAGGGGACATGCAGGCTGATGACGTCTGCTTCGGAAAGCAGGTCGTTGAGATCCATGTAGCGGACGCCGTACTCCTCCGTAAGGGCCGGGTTCGGTCTTGTGTCGTAGGCGATCACCTTCATCCCCGCTGCATGGGCGATCCGGGCGAGGTGCGAGCCGATGCGCCCGGTCCCGATCAGACCGAGGGTTTTGCCGGAGAGATCCATTCCCTGCAGCCCGGCACGGGAGAAGTCGCCCCGGTCCACCCGCTCAAACGTCGGCCTGAACCGCCGGACTAGAGCCAGGATGAGCCCGAACGCGAACTCCGCCACGGTGGCATCGCCGTAGCGCGGCACGTTGCAGACGGCGATATTTCTCTCCCGGCAGGCATCTACGTCGATATGATCAAACCCCGTGGACATGGTGGCGATCATCTTGAGGTTCGGCAATCGGTCGAGGACCTCTCGGGTAATTCGCGAGAGGACGAAGATACCGATGCCGTCAGCGTCGCGGGCAAGCGATACGTTCTCGATTGTGAGCTGTTCGGTGTGCAGGGCAATCTCATAGCCGCTCGGGCCGGCGAACGCTCTCCAGATCACGTCCTGTTCGTGCTCATCGAGGCCGAAGAAGACCAGCTTTGGCATGGTTCAACCTCCTCATTCACGAGATGCCATGTAGGAGGCGATATCGACCATCCTTTTAGCATACGCAAACTCGTTGTCGTACCAGACCAGGATCTTGACCATCCGCCCGCCGACGACGCTCGTGGACTGCCCGTCAACGACCCCGGAGTGCGGGTCGCCGACGATATCGGCGGATACGAGGGGATCATCGGTGTACATGAGAAGCCCCTTCATCGGTCCTTCCGCCGCCTGCTTCATCGCGGCGTTCACTTCATCCGCCGTTGCGTCCCGCGAGAGCTCCGCAACGATATCGAGGACCGATCCATCGGGGATGGGGGCCCGGATGGCTATCGCATCCATCTTCCCGGTGAGTTCGGGGAGGACCCGCGTGGTGGCGACGGCGGCCCCGGTCGATGTCGGGATCAGCGAGACGGCAGCAGCACGCCCCCGGCGCGGTTTCTTTGCGGCCCGATCCACCAGCGCCTGGGTGGCGGTGTAGGCGTGGATTGCCGTGGCCATCAGGCGTTCGACGCCGAACGTCTCGTTCAAGACCTTCGCCGCCGGGGCAAGCGCATTGGTCGTGCAGGATGCGTTCGAGATGACGACGTGCTTTGCGGGATCGTAGGACCCCTCGTTGACGCCGAGGACGACCGTCAGGTCCGCATCATCCGACGGCGCACTGATGACGACCCGTGATGCCCCGGCATCCAGATGTTTTGCGGAGGCCGCCCGCTCGGTGAACCGCCCGGTGCACTCGAGCACCATATCCACGCCGAGGTCTTTCCATGGGAGGCGTGCAGGATCTCTCTCGTGCAGCACCCGGACCCCTTTCGAGCCGGCCCGGATGGTATCTCCGCTGACCTCGACCGGGTAGGGTGCCCGCCCGTGGACCGAGTCGTACTTCATCAGGTAAGCAAGCTGGTCTGTCGGGTTTGGATCGTTCACCGCAACGATCTCGATATTCTCTGGCGGGTCGATCACGTAGTTGTGGAGAACTTTCCGCCCGATCCGCCCAAACCCATTGATGGCAACCTTCTTCATCAGACTTCCCCCTGTGAGGCTGGACCACCCCCTCTATGGGTTGAGTATATGATTCTTCCCCCAACCCATGGGTCCCGGGGAGGGGGCTATCTTGGCCCGGCCTGCCGGGCCACGCCGCGGGCGGCCGCCGCGACCTCTTGTGGGTCGCCCAGGTAGTAGTGCCCGACCGCCGTTAAGTCCCCATCATCCAGTTCGTAGATTAAAGGATAGCCGGTGGGAATGTTTACGTCCGCGATCTCGTCGTCCGGAATGTTATCCAGGTGCTTGACCAGGGCGCGGAGGCTGTTGCCGTGGGCAGAGATCAGGACGGGCTTGCCTGCCGCAAGATCCCTCTTGATGTGGTTCTCCCAGCAGGGGAGGACCCGCTTGAGCGTGTCATGCAGGGATTCTGTCGCCGGGAGGCTTGCAGGGTCCAGGTCCGCGTAGCGGGGGTCGAACCGCGGGTGCCTCGGGTCGTCCCATGCGAGCGGCGGCGGCCGCACGTCATAGGCCCGGCGCCAGAGGTGCACCTGTTCTGCGCCATACCGCTCCGCGGTCTCCTGTTTGTTCAGACCCTGCAGGGCGCCATAACTCTTCTCATTCAGCCGCCACGACCGGTGCACCGGGACGTACATGAGGTCCAGGTCGTCCATGACTATCCAGAGCGTCCGGATGGCCCGCTTCAGGACGGATGTGTAGGCGACGCGGAACGTATGTCCACCCTCCTTAAGGAGCGCCGCCGCCCGGTGGGCCTCTTTGATGCCCTGCGCCGAGAGGCCCACATCGGTCCAGCCCGTGAACCGGTTCTCCCTATTCCAGAGGCTCTCGCCGTGCCGTAAGAGGATTAACTCGACCATTCCAGTCATCTCCCGCCCGAGGGTGGTTTTTGCCTCCCCATAAACCCTATGCATCACCCAAAAAGACGATCCACGGGAGCATCTCCCGCACCCGGGCAATAGGAAAGTACGGTGGGGCAACAGAGTGATCCGATCTCAATGTCGAATATAATCACCTGGTTTTGGAAATCGGTCGCATATAGGTTCGATTTTTTTCGTAACTTACAATTCATTTATCTTTTCTTCCCGCCCATATGCTGTTGTATGGCACCGAATAGAAACTGGAACAGGAACCAGATCCTTGCGGCGGCATCACTGCTCGTCATCGCTGTGGCGTGCATCATAACCGCAGGATGTATATCAGGGACGTCGACCCCCGGCCCGGCTGTCGCGCTCCCTGGAACCTCCTGGTCACTTTACTCCTACCTTGCCGAGAACGGCTCCCTCGTCTCGGTTCTGCCGGGAACGGAGATCACCGTACGGTTCGAAAACGACGGCAAAATCATCGGCTCCGCCGGGTGCAACGGATACGGCGGCAACTACCTCCAGAGCGGCACAACCCTCTCGATCTCCTCACTCGTCCAGACACTGAAACTCTGCACGGAGCCCGCGGGTATCATGGAGCAGGAGTCAAGGTTCATGGATCTCCTCGGCTCGGCGGCAGGTTGCCGGATGGAGAACGACCGGCTCGTCATCACCGATGCGGCAGGCACCGACGTGCTCGTCTTCGTGCAGGACTCCTTCGTACCCGTGATGCTCCCCGGAACGTCCTGGAAACTCGTAAGCCTCGCCGATGAAAACAGCACCCTGGCCCCGGTCATCGCCGGCACAACCGTCACGGCGATCTTTGACGCTGACGGGAAGGTCAGAGGCAGCGCCGGGTGCAACCACTACAGCGCACGCTACACCGCAAACGGCGCGAACCTCTCGATCGAACCGGTCACACGAACCGAGATGTACTGCAGCGAGCCGCCCGGCCTCATGGAGCAGGAGGACCGCTACCTCGCTCTCCTCGCGGACGCCGCATCCTACCGCGTTGAGCGCGTGATGGCGGACGGCGAGAGGATCCCTCTCAGCGCTTATGTCTCCTCAAGGACGACGAGCGACCGGCTGACCCTCACGGACAGCGAGGGCAACGACATCCTGGTCTTCGAGCTCGACCTCCCGAAGCCCGACCTCCCGCTCTTCGGGACAGACTGGGTGCTTGAGGCCTACAGCACCGGTGGAGGTGCAGTCTCCTCGGTGATCGCCGGCACGACCATCACCGCGAACTTCGCGGCCGATGGGATCGTCACCGGGAATGCCGGGTGCAACCACTACGGCGGTCAGTACAGCCTTGACGGCGCAAACCTCACGGTCGCCTCGCTCTACAGCACCCTGATATACTGCGAGACGCCGGGGGTCATGGAGCAGGAAGCGGCGTTCATGGGCCACCTAGCAAACGTCTCCTCCTACCGGGTCGAGGGCGACCGGCTGATCCTCGCGGATGCGGAGGGTAACGAGATCCTCTTCTTCGTACAGGCGCCGGAAGTGCCTCCGGCACCCCTCACCGGGACGGAGTGGACGCTTGAGTCATACAGCCTTGGTGGGGAGGCCGTCTCCTCGGTTATCGCCGGGACCACGATCACTGCGGTCTTCTCGCCCGATGGGAACGTCTCCGGCAATGCCGGGTGCAACTCCTACGGGGCTGGCTACCGACTTTTCGGCATGAGCCTCACCATTGATGCGCCTATCAGCACGAAGATGTACTGCGAAGAGCCCGAAGGCATCATGAAGCAGGAGAGCACATACCTTAACCTCCTTACGTCGGTAGCGGGCTATCGCATCGATGGAGACCGGCTCGAACTCCTCGATGAGGCTGGAGAGACCCTCCTCTCCTATCGGGCAGAGAGCGCGGATCGCTCCTGATCCGCTCTTATCCTCCATGGCAGGGATCGTATCTCATGAACCAGTCCCTGCCTTGCTTTTTCCAATTCATCACATTTGGTCATCCGTCTCCCTTGCCAGAGGATGCTCAGAGCGATACACCGGGATCGGGACCGTTACCTCATCTCAGCAGAATGAAAGGGAATTGAGAGAATCTCGATAAAAATAGATTACTTTTTAATTCTGTTTCCCTAACGCCTACCTGTGGTATAGATGGGCAGAGGCGGACACCACACACTCGCAAAGGCTGCACTCCTGATCATCGCGGTGACGTGCCTCATCTCAGCCAGTTACTCCGGCGCAACAACCTTGCCCCATAACGATGCTGATCGGGCCGCCGAACCACTCGGGGGGACGACCTGGAAACTCACTCAATTTTGTGCGGATAACGGCTCGATCATTGCACCCCTGCCCGGAACGGAACCGCTTATCGCTTTCAGCGAGGACGGCACGCTCTCGGGTTTGGCCGGGGGGAATCCCTACTCCGCCTCCTACAGAATCAATGGTTCAACCATCACGGTGGAATCAGGCGACGTCGCACTGGCCCACCCCGCAATAGCCCAGGACTTTGCCCGGCAGGAAAGCCGGTACCGCGAACTCCTTGTTGCGGCCGCTTCTTACCGCGTTGAAGATAACCTTTTGATCCTCTCCGGTCCGTCGGGCAGAAATCTGCTCGTGTTCTCGCGGATAGAGGGGCCAAAGACCGGACCACTGCTCTCGGCCGAACGATAACCCTGCTACCAGATCGTCGAAATACGCTCGCGGTCATCGACAGCAGGATCTTCTTGTGCCTGCTGGTGAGGAGGATTTTCAAAGCAGCCCGGATACTATACCCGCCGATATGACCGCCCTTCTGCCGGGAGGGAGTAATGCATCTGGGCAAAGACCCATGCGTGGCCTGTCCCGCGGAGCACCGCCGTCATCCGCCCGGTTAAGGTCTGCGGAGCGCCGTCTACGACGAAGTGATAGGTCATATCGGCCATGATCCAGGCGATTGTCCCCTCTGCTCCGATATGAATCCCGGAGAGCTCAAGTGAGATCGCCTCAGTCTTCGCAAACTCGCGCTCAATGTGCCTGCGGTAAGCCTCCTTCCCGATAACCCTCTCATCGACCCCGATTCCGAAACCCCGGAAATCAGGGTCGGTAAGCGCCATGATGCCCTCGATGTCTTTTCTCCCGATGGCCTCCGCCATTCGCTGGAGCATCGCCATGATCTGGTTCCGTGTCTGTTCACTGACACGCATGAAGAGGTGTCCTGTCAAAAGAGAGATATTCGTTTCGAGGAGATGTGCTGTTTCAGGCCGGGAGCACGTCGCCAGAGGCTCCGTCCACCGGTGCTCTCCCTGCTGCACGGAGGAGCGCGCGGAGTTCCGGGGAATGCGCAGCCCGGATGAGGGCGGCGACGCCGTCGTCTGCAGCGAGTTCCTTCCGGATCACGAGATCGTACGACTCGTAACCGAGCGGGGTGAACCGGAGCCCTGCTTCCCTGGCCATATGAGCCGTACAGACACCGGCGTCTGCGTTCCCACTGCTGATAGCAGCAACAACCGCACTATGCGTTCGTATCTCGTGACCATACCCGCTGATCCCCCCGGCATCGAGACCCTGCCCGTCCAGCCATTCATCAAAGAGTGTTCGTGCCGGCGTTCCCTTTGGACGGTTGACGAACCGCAACGATGCAAGATCGGCGGGATCAAGGTGCCCGGTCGAGGCGATCCCGAGTTCCGTCCGGGCTACCTGAAGTCGCAGGAGGTCCACGTCGGGCAGGAACCTGAGGACATGGTCGTTCCAGGCCGATCTGGTCTCCGGAAGAGCGACCGCTGCCGCATGGCAGGTGTTTCCCCGGAGAGCCAGCACCGCACCAATCGTCGAGGCGTTGCAGCAGTGGAGCAGGTAACCGGCATCCGCAAGGCAGTTTCCAAGTTCGCCGAGAGCAAGATCGCGCTGACCGACACAGATGAGCGTGCGGGCGATCGTGGCCGGAGGAACGGTGAGCCGGACACGCACCTCCTCGCCTGCCTCGATACCCTCTCGATCGGCAGGGATGTGAAGGTAGCCGTTCGCCCGGACAACCGCCATCTGGATACCCCCGCCCCGGGGATGCGGGGTCGCCCAGCAGGTGCCGGAGACTCTCCCGATCGAGACCGGAATAAACTCGTCAAATCCAAGATCGGACGCCAATCTCCGTGAGAGCCGGACGTCCAGCTCCTCGGCCTGAGGTGCTGAAAGCCCCCACCATTCAAGCAGGTTCCCGACGACCTCGCGGAGAATCGTCTGTGCCGCGACGGGATACCCGGGCATCCCGATGACCGGTTTGCCGTTGACCCTCGCAAGCAGCACCGGTTTTCCCGGTCGAACGGCGATACCGTGGAATATGATCTCTCCGAGCGCCTCGACGACCTCCCGGGAGTAATCGCGGGTGCCGGCCGATGACCCCGCCGAGAGAATGACAAGGTCGTTCTCAACGAGGGCCTTCTCCAATGCCGGGCGAATCAGATCAGGGTCGTCAGGAACAATACCGTAACGGCAGCAGGTCGCTCCCATCCGGGTGAGGTAGGCCTCCGCCATGAGGGTATTCGTCTCGATTGTCTGGCCGGGCGCCGGTGCTACACCGAGCGGGACGAGGTCGCTCCCCGTTGGGATAATGCCGATCCTGACCGATCTCACGCATACCCGGGTTATTCCGTAGGTCGCGAGCGCACCGATATCGAACGACCGGATTCGATGACCTTTTGGGAGTACCAGTTCACCGGCTCGGATATCTTCGCCCGCATGCCGGACGTTCTGGCCGGATGAGGCAGATTTCCTGATCCAGGGTATGCCGCCATCATCCCAGGTATCCTCGATCATGACAACCGCATCAAAGGATGGAGGGATCAAATCCCCGGTATTAACCCGAGCATACTCAGTGAGAGGCAGCGGCCGCTGGTCCTGTGCTCCCAGCGTCTCCCTGCTCTTCACCGCGTATCCGTCGAACTTTGCTATATCGGTCTCCGGGACCGAATATGCTGCATAAATGGGTTTAGCCGTCACTCTGTCGACAGCCTGGCGCAACGGCACGGTCTCGGCATGCTCCTCCGGAGGAAATGCCGCCCGCATAGCCGCAAGTGCTTCCGAAAGTGGCGTAAGGTTCAGGTACCGGCGTGGCATATTAGACTCCAGAAACTATGTCTCCAGCGGCTGCGCCGGAGAGCAGACGGCGCAGTCTAATAGCGATTCTTCGGGGCACGCAAGAATTTCATCGACGCTCTCGGGCACGGCACGAAGGTGGAAGATTACCTCCTCTTGTGGACTGGATACGCTATAGCGATCATCTTTCGAGTATCGGAGCCGGCAGTTTCCCCGGCTTGCGCCGGTGATCCCGATGAGTGCATCGGAGATGCAAGGGTCAGCGCCGAGCACGACTGAGATCTGCGGCGCCCGTAGGTCGCTTTTGAGGGCGCGGGTTGCCGCCTCCGCGATCCGCACCGCAACCGCCACGCCCGGGCAGAGTTCCCCGTGATAGTTCATGGCCTCACGAATGAGGCCGGCCCGGTACTCTGCAGGACTCATCTTCAGGATCTTCTCCGTCCGGTCGTGGCCGGTCGCAGAGAAGACGCAGTCCCATCCTGCCTGGTAGGGCTTGATATCGATCACCGGCGTCCCGTCGATGAGGTCGACGTTTGCAAGCGCGAGAAATCGTCCATCTTGGATGCCGATCAGTCGAACCACCGAGATTGAGAGAGGGTTCGGCCGGGCAGGAGAACGAAGGGAAAAGACGCCTTTCTCCGGCAGGTCGCTCGAAACCTTCCGGGCCACTGCCCGCAGGACGTCGCGGTCGGCCTCATGCATCCAGCAGACGAGGATCAGGTGTGAGTTCTCCTCGATACCTGCGAGCCCCTCGGAGTATTGGGGAAGTATCTCAATCTCGGCGTCGACGCCCTGGACCGGCATATCACTGCGAGAGTGAATACTCGAATGCACGAATCCGATAGGAGAGAGCTCCATGCGGTGCCTTCTATCTCAATAGATTTATACCTCCCCAAAAGGGGGAGGAGCTCACGTTCAATATGCTATTTTTTCGTAATAGGACTGGGATCGGCAGTCTGAGCAAGCCCCATCGACGAGCAGGTGGTCGGGGACCATCTCACCGCATATGGAGCAGATTGCAGATTTCCACGGCCATTTCTGCGGTACTTTCACCCGCACCCGTTCGGCGGAGATGAATGCACGCCCTGCATCGAGGATCTCGTCAATCAACGCTGCACCCCGTTCTCTCGGGTCAAAGAGCGGGTCTTTCGTGAACCAGAGAGCAAACGTTGGATACTGCTCGATCTTATCGCCGTCGACAAAGACCCGGATTCCATTTACGTATGGAGAGTCGGCAGGTCCGTTCATGGTGAGGGCGAACTTTCCGATCGGGAGCACCCGGAGACGGTGATTGCCGATCGTACAGTGGGCAATCACCTGCAGGGCGTCCGGCAGACACTTCATGGTCTCGCAGACAGCGTAGATCTTCTCGCCCTTGGGTGGATTCAGGAGTTCCAAGGCGTAGTCCACCATGTAGACCCCGACCAGGAGTCCGGGAGCTGCATAGGTATGAAAGTCGATACATCGCCGGAAGTGCTCAATCAACTCTGGAGAGGTACCTTTTGATTTGAGCCTGGTCTCGATGTCGTCCCATGTGTGAGTCAGTCTCGGTTGCACGGGATAATGTTTGGTCAAGGTTATTTGTAAATATTTTGGATCTGTAAAATTTGTTCAATTAACAAAATATATATAAATATGACTTATTCCTTTTATTTTGCCATAAAACCTGATATGGCGCCTAAACCACATGAGCAACCTGAGAATTAAATTTAAACTTGCCTGTAACAATTATACGCCATAATATTTCGATCGACGTTAAATGAGTAAGTTTAAATTTATATACTACGTAGTAAATGTAAAACTAATGGTGTGCGCATGTCTCTCTTTGGACATGCCGGCGACCGACGTTGAACGCAACAATTTGGAGAATGTGAATGGCTGAAACCAATGGAAAACTGCGCTATGTTCCCACGACATGCCCATACTGCGGTGTAGGGTGTGGGCTCAACCTCGTGGTGAACGACGGCAAGCTTGTTGGGGTTGAGCCCAACAAGAGGTCCCCGATCAACGAAGGGAAACTCTGCCCCAAGGGGGCAACCTGCTGGGAGTTTGTCCAGAGTCCGGATCGGCTGACAAAGCCTCTCATCAAGAGGAACGGCAAGTTTGAAGAAGCGACCTGGGATGAGGCGCTCGATCTCGTTGCCTCGAAGTTCAAGGAGATCTATGAGAAATATGGGCCTAAGTCCCTCGGTTTCCAGGTCTCGTGCCGGACCCCGAACGAGGAGTGCTACATCATGCAGAAACTCGCCCGGGTCGCCTTCAAGACCAACAACATAGACAACTGTGCCCGTATCTGCCACGGACCATCCGTCGCCGGACTCTCGCTCTCGTTCGGCTCCGGTGCCGCGACAAACCCATTCGAGGACGCCTTAAACGCCGATGTCATCTTCCTTATCGGTGCAAACACTATTGAGGCACACCCACTCGCTGGCCGCCGGCTTGTCCAGGCAAAGAAGATGGGGAAGAAGATCATCGTCTGCGACCCGCGGTACACTCCCACGGCACGTCTGGCCGACGAGTACGTCCGCTACAACCCCTCGACGAACATCGCCCTGATCAACTCGATCATGTACTGGATCATCCAGCAGGATCTCCACGACAAGGAGTTCATCGAGAAGAGGACGACTGGATTTGAGGAACTGAAGAAGACCGTGGAGAAGTACGCCGACGTTGAGTCGATCACCGGTGTGCCCACCGAGCGGGTCAAGGAGATTGCCCGGATCTACGCCAGTGCAAAGAACGCAGTGATCATCTACTGCCTCGGCATCACGGAGCTCACGACCGGCACGGACAACGTTCGGTCGCTTGGAAACCTTGCCATGCTCACCGGCAACGTCGGGAGACCCGGAACTGGTGTCAACCCGCTCCGTGGCCAGAACAATGTGCAGGGCGCCTGCGACATGGGTGCCTACCCGAACGTCTTCTCCGGCTACCAGAAGTGCGAGGATGATGCCGTCAGGGCGCGTATGGAGGAACTCTGGGGCGTCACCGGACTTGCAAAAGAGTACGGCGCGACATTAATAGAGCAGATCAAGCAGTGCGGCGACCAGATCAAGGCAATGTATATCTTTGCGCTGAACCCGGTTGTCTCTTATCCGGATTCGAACCTCGTCATGCAGTCGCTTGAGAAACTCGACTTCCTTGTCGTGCAGGACATCTTCATGACCGAGACGGCGCAATATGCCGACGTCATCCTGCCCGGCGCATCGTTTGCCGAGAAGGATGGTACGTTCACCAGCGGTGAGCGGCGTGTCAACCGTATCCGCAAGGCCGTGGAGCCTCCGGGCGATGCAAAGGAAGACTGGCAGATCTTCGTCGAACTTGCCCACAAACTCGGGCTCAACGGTTTCGACTTCAACTCGCCGGAGGATATCTGGAACGACATGCGGCGTGTCACCCCGTCGATGGCCGGTATCACCTACGCAAGGATGGAGAAACCGGAGTCTGTGCACTGGCCCTGCCCATCCGAGGACCACCCTGGAACGCCCATCCTGCACCGCGAGAAGTTCGCTAACCCCGACGGCCTCGGACACTTCTTCGGCATCGAATATCGACCGCCTGCGGAGGTTGCCGACGAGGAGTATCCGTTCACCCTGATGACCGGACGTCTGCTCTTCCACTACCACACCCGGACCCAGACCGGCCGGGCGAAGATCCTCCACCAGGAGGTGCCGGAAGCCTACGTGCAGATCAACACGGAGGACGCTGCGCGGCTGAATATCCTGAATGGTGAGAAGATCAGACTCGTAAGCCGGCGCGGACAGGCAGAGGCCCTTGCCAGGGTGACCGATGAGGTCGGGCCCGGTGTGCTGATGATGACGATGCACTTCGGTGGGGCTGGATCTGTGAACCAGCTGACGAACACCGCCCTCGACCCGCTCTCCAAGATGCCGGAGTTGAAGCACAGCGCTGTGAAGGTCGAGAAGATCACGGGGGTGCAGTGAGATGGTAGCAAAGGGAGATATGGTATACGCCTGGACAACGAGCCCCGAACTCGCCGAGGTGGCGGAGTGCGGCGGCGCGGTGACCGGGCTTCTCAAGTATGCCCTGGAGAACAATATCGTTGACGCCGTGCTGGCAGTGAAGAAGGGAGTGGACCTCTACGACGCTGTTCCCACGCTCATCACCGACCCGGCAGAGATCGGACAGACGGCAGGCTCGCT